>CAZEQP010000366.1:0-4444 GCA_964514345.1 uncultured Candidatus Obscuribacterales bacterium | reverse complement strand
CAACCTTGTTTACACCGACTCCTTGATCTTCAAGACTGGCCAGCGATATTGGAGCGCCACCACCGGCAGTGGCTTGGGGAACCACTTTCACTGTTCTGGCAAAAAACACTTTCGATTCGTTCACCAGGTCGCGATATTTTTCAAGCGACATTTCAGCCGATCTAAAAGGCGAGCTGGAAACAGGATTCATCGCCACAGTGATGGGAGAGCTGTGTGATTTCACCGGATAAGCATAGACGAATATTTTTTCGTTGGAAGGTTTTTCGCTTGTGTTGGAAGCTTGATATTCAAATTTGCTCTCAGATCCGCCAACCTCAACAGTTTCACCAGCTCGCAAAAGCGGGTCAGACTGATTTTCATTGGGGAATATTTGAGTCAGTGTAGCGCCGTCATAATTGAATATCATTAAGTTGCAATCTTGATTGGCAGCCACAGTTACAGTCAGTTTTTCACCGTCTTTGTATTTGGGAGCGGTGCCTTTTTTGTTGAGCCAGGCAGCTATGATTTGCTCACCATTAACAAAAGAAGCCTTTTGTACCGGGCTATCAATTTTCTCTGAAACAGCTGCAACTTTAGCTGCTTTTTCAGCGGGTGTGACTTTTTTCACTGCCACTTTTTTGACTTCTTTTTCGCCGGCCACTTTAGTGACAGTTTTTTTGAGGTCTTTTTTCTTTTCTTTGTCTTTGGTGACTACTTCTTTGACAGTGCTTTTGGTTTCCTGCTGAACAGGTGTTTGTGTTTTTTTAGCCGGTCCCAGGGGATCGACAAAAAGACCTCTGTCTTTAGAGTTTTCGATTTCTTCTTGTGTGGGCTCACTCGTCTCGGCCAAGACGTTTGCCGGGAATCCCAAACTCAAAATCATTGTTCCGGCTAAAAGACTTAAGGCAAACTGGGTTTTTCTAACTCTATTCATTACGGTCCATTCCTTTAGTGTATTGGTTTGAGTTCTTCACCTGAGGTGATGGTTGCTCTGGGAGCATCAATCACTTCATAAAAAACTTCGTCTGGATTCTGAGTCCTCAAATTATCGATTCTTTGAAGCAAGGTGTCTCCATCTATCGGCAGTTGGCAGGCATTGGATTTGACCGCTTCCTCAATTGCCTTATCCTCTACTGGGGGAGTAGAAGAAATTAGGGCGAGTAAATGCAATTTTCCACTTGGACTTGGATCCGCCCTCAATTTGTATATACCATATCCGTCCACGATGCGGGTAGCGCCTCCTTCTATCCTTGCCGATTTATCTGTTCGGATAGGCGGAAACAAGACCAGAGCCTTGTTGTCTTCAATATAGAAAAGGTAAACATAACAGTCGGACTGGGTTCTTAAGGCTATTTCCACTTCTTCAGCCAGTTTGTATCCATTCAACGGCTTGGTGAACATAACAGTTATGGGTTTTATTCTGGAGCCTTCTTTGCCGTCAGCGCCCAGTTTGGGTAGGAACAAAAATCCGGAAAGTATTACAAAGCTAATAAGTCCGACAAGAAGAAACGCGACCAGTCCTTGAGTCATTGTAGAGACCATTCTGTTGTTGGCGGCAGGACTTGAGCCTTTAATGCCCAGTTCTTTTAAAGCGTCCACTGAAATGGCAAGTCGTATGGCGGTGGTGGGAAGATTCAAGCCGGGCAAAGTGGCTGTATCGCCGCAATGAATAGCGACAAGATAATTGCCCGACATCAAGGGACAGCCGGAATCTCCCGGTGCCAGAGCCAGATCATGCAATAAATGATATGGATCCTCCTTTTTAAGCGGTCCCAAAAATCGCCCCACCTGGGCTACGGGGGAAACAGAAGTAGTGAATTGACCCAGATGTGAAGGATAACGAATGGCGCAAAGAGATTCTTGAGCCGGAAGCCGCATATCAAAGGCGACCGGAATGGGTGTTGCCTGCGATTCAGGCAATCCAAGCTCGACCTCAAGCACAACAAGATCAAACTTAACCAGCTTTTCTTTGCCTGACTCAACTTGAAATTTGGGATGCAAAAAAATTTTTCCACCCATGCCAAGATTATAGGCATTACCGGAGGCTAGAAACTTGACAATCAAGAGCTCCGGCTTGTCCAGATATTTGCTCACTACATGAGCACAAGTCACAAGTTTATTGGGGGCTGCAAGCCAGGCCTGCCCGATTACTTGCTCCTCTCCATTGTCAAGCACAATAATCTGTGCCAGAGAAGATCCCACTGCTTCAGGATCCACTTCCAGTCCAAATTGCTTATTTGAAGACTTCATAACTTCCCAATTTCTCAACAAATACCATATTACTCTATGAGGAGGCTAATATAAGAAGGTAGAATTTAGACAAGTTTCTGGCGTTGGCAAGAGTCAATATATAGTGATGGACCAATCAGGCGATACTGTTCCTACCGTACAAATCAAAAAACCGGTGAACAGTCTTTATATAAAAATACTGGTTCTGGTGCTGGCTTTCGCCGGCCCTTACTTGTTCACCTTTCAGCGGGCGGAAAAACCATGGCGCCCTGGAAACCTGCCTCAAAACGCCACCATCCCTGGCAAATACACTCAAGATGCAAGAAATGAAGCCTTGCGCTCAGGAGCTGTCGGTCTTGCTGTTGCCATCACTATTATGCTCATGTACCGTCTGGATAAACTGATATCATCACCTCAAGCCAGAAAAAAAGATGTTTCAGACCTAAAAGTTAGAGTGATTCTTGGCGTTCTTGCTTTTATGCTCTGGATTTCATGGACATGTGTCAGCCACATAATGCTGACAGCCCATGATGAAATAAATGACGTGCCCGCCCAATTACCTGGTTTAGATTAGAGTTCGATTTAATGCCTCTTTCCAACAAAACTGAAGTTGAAGAGATACTGGCCATAGTGCCGGAATGGCGCAGTATTTATGATGCCATGCCCGGCGATTCGCGGGGCAGCAAAAAATTTCCGGGAGAATTTTTAAAAACACTTGGTTCCCAAACAATTTTCAGCAAAGCGCTGGAAGTTAAAGAAGCCCATCGCGATGACTTTCTAGTTTTATTGCGCAATCATTATTTTCAACCGCAAATCGAACGCATGCTTGAATTTAATCAGAGCTTGCGCCGTTTCTGGCAAATGCGGCATCTGGCCAAGGACGAGCAGAAAGGAAATTGTGTATCACTTTCACTTGATGTAGCTGAAAAACTGTGTCAAGCCTTGAAAAAGCATATCAATGAAAAATCTCCCGACGGCTTCAAAGTACTTTTGCCGGGCTATATCCAGCGTTCCGTGCATAATCTGGTCGTCGATTATATAAAGGCGGAATGGCAATGGGAACAAAACACTCTTCAGGATCTTTATCTTGAAGATGGTGATAAAGATCCGCGCGAGAACATAGCCGACGACACTCGTTATATTCCTGAGAATGTCGCTCTTTCAAAAGAGCAAGTCGGTGAGCTGAATAAAGTGCGCGAGGTTCTGACCTCCTTATTGAAGCGCTCAAACGATTCATCATCGCAAGAAGCACTTGAAGTTATCGATTGTCTTTTCGGCATGGGACTGACCAAACATTCTAAAGTCGGTCAAGAAATGACTATGAAAGAATGCTGCGAAGTGCTCAAACTCTCAGGCGACAGTCCGGCAAGAAAAATCGCCAGATGCCAGGTTTTGCTCGATAAAGGCTTGAATCTAATTCGTGATTTATTGCGCAGCGAAGCTCCGGTCATTGCTCAATGCTGGCAGGCAAAAATAAATGTGAATACGGCTTCTCGCCGCGAATTGAACCACCATCTGGGACTGACCGAAGGTGAGGTCGACAGGCTCATTTCGGCAAGACAATATTGTTGTCTGGATGAACTGGTGGACAACAAAGTAATTAAAGCTGAACGTCTGCAAACAATTGTGGACAATGGCGCAGTTGCCGCCTTTCATCCTCTGGATATCAACGGCGCCACGCGTCGGGACATAATGGACATTCTGGGAGCGGCAAAAGAGTTGGCTCAAAAGATGGTTGATTCAAGACCTTTTGAGAGCATGAACCAATTTATGGAAAAAATGGGCTTAAGCCCCCGCGAGCTGGAAGAACTGATTAAACGGGGTGCCGTGCTCAAACCGATATCGGTTCACATAATAAGGATAGATATTAATCATGCTCCGGCTGAAAAGCTGAAAACTCTGGAGCTATCGGATGCTGAACTGAAAAGTTTGCTAGCCAATAGACCCTTTGCAGACTGGATGGAAGTTTCCAAAATCCTGTCCTGCACCGAAAATCGCCTCTTAGAGTTAAGAAAGAGGGCAATTTTATGAAATACCGCTCTAATTTTTTCAAACCCGCCGTTATTAAAAGTAACGAGATGCCCCTGAGGTAAAAAATGGCAACCGGTGACAAGATCCAGCTAGAAAGAGAATTGGAGAAAATCTCCTTGAGCAAAACATTGGCTCATGGCGGAAATCCAAAGCTCGACCTGGCTTTGCTTGCTGCAGAAGCCATAATCATAGAGCTTGACCCCAA
>CAZEQP010000365.1:0-4451 GCA_964514345.1 uncultured Candidatus Obscuribacterales bacterium | reverse complement strand
TCATGGACCTGAACCTGCCTAAAATGGACGGTTTTGAAGTTTGCAAATTTTACAGAAAACAAGGCGGACAATCCCCGATACTCATTCTGACGGCTCGCGGAAACGTATCCGACAAAGAAAAAGCATTTGAAGCCGGCGCTGACGATTATTTAACCAAGCCCTTTCATTTGAAAGAGTTGAGTATTAGAATCCGCGCCCTTTTAAGACGCCCTACCCTGGTAAACGGTGAAGTGCTGTCTTGCGGCAATTTAACCTTGAATGTTGGGTTGCACAAAGTATTTGTGGACGAAAGAGAAGTGCATGTGCCGCGGATGGAATTTGCTCTTCTTGAGTTTCTATTGCGTTACAAAGGGCAGATTTTCAGCTCTGAGGCTTTGCTTGACCGTGTGTGGACCTCCAGTTCGGACAAATCATCTGAAACTATTAGAACCAGCATTAAAAAACTGCGCAGTAAAATCGACTCAAAGGGCGCTCCATCACTTATTAAGAATGTTCACGGTATTGGTTATCGTCTTGAAGACTGAGCCGGCGCGCCATTGCCAGATTGTGCCGGGCTAAATTATCTTTTCCACATGACATATTGAGCCGAACTTAAGAGAATATGACTCGGTAACTCATGCAAGAGCGCCCAGTTGAAAAATCGGTACGGAATCAAAACAATGACAAAAGAAATTACTGTTGCCCACAGCCCAGATGCAGATGACGCTTTCATGTTTTATGCACTAGCCAACGATTTGTTGGACACCCAAGGACTGACAGTGCGTCAAGTTCTCAAAGACATTCAGAGCTTGAACAAAGACGCCATGAACGGCAAATATGAAGTTTCAGCTATTTCATTTGCTGCATATCCTTATGTCCAGGACAAATATAAACTTATGCCTGTCGGTGCCAGCATGGGCAACAATTACGGCCCTGTTGTCATTTCTAAAAAACCGATGACTCCTGAAGAATTGAAAACATGCAGCCTGGCTATTCCCGGCGAACTGACCACTGCCTATCTTGCTTTGAGACTTTTCGAAGACGACTTGAACTACGCAAAAATCACCGCCGTTCCTTTTGACCAAATCGTGGACGTAGTGCGCGAAGGCAAATTCGACGCCGGGGTCATCATTCATGAAAGTCAATTGACCTATGAACAGGAAGGCGTTCATAAAGTAGTAGATCTGGGTCAATGGTGGACAAGCACCACCGGTCTGCCCCTGCCTCTGGGCGGAAATGTGGTTAGAAAAGACCTGGATGAAAATACAATTGCACTGGCCACTAAATTGATGAAGGAAACAATCGAGTATTCACTGGCTCATCGTGAAGATGCCCTCAAATACGCTTTGCAGTTTGCCCGCAATCTGGAAGACAAAACAGAACTGGCAGACAAATTCGTCGGTATGTATGTAAACGAATTGACTGTAGACTACGGCGAGTCCGGCAGAAAAGCACTGGTCAAATTGTTTGAAATGGCCAACGAAAAAGGTCTTTACGCCAAACCGGTCAAACCTGAATTCGTGACACCAGATACAGTATCTGTTTAAAAATTATCTCGGCAAATTTCTTCCTAATTCACTCATTTTAGGAAATGGTTCGCTCGATATCTTATAGACTTCACGTGGTTCTATTCCCATAAACCATAGAGTATTCTTTCTTGCATCACCGTCACTATCAGTGTGCGTTCCCGGTGCCGACCAACATAAATTAGTCAGCCCCATAAATGTCATACTCATCATCGGTGTCAGTGTTTTTTTGTCATAGTACTCAACTGTGCGGTTATTATTGCCTGTAACAATCAAAATTCTTTTGTCGGTAACCACATAAAGCTTGGACAAAAATTTAAAACACTGGTTCAGTGGAACTGAAATGAAAATTACAACAAAAACAAGGCCGATACTTTGAAAAAGAGTAAAAGGAAGCGGCAAATGTTTGTTAATAGAATCGATCAAATCTTTGATAATTCCAATTGAAAAAAGACCGGCAATAATAAAAATGGGCGAAGCCATACACAAAGCAGCTAGAGGATTTGGTTTGCCGATCCAGACAATGCTTTCATTGTTCAATAGTTCGTCTTTGACAAACTGTGGTGTTTCGTTAACTTGCATTTTCGGTTTCTCTGAGCAGTTTTTCCAGTGCGCGCGGATTCTCTATGTCGGCAAAAATCAGTTCAGATGTATTCCTTTTTCTGAAACTGGGCTTTACCGCCTCTCCTTGCAAAGACCATCTCAATGTTCCTCTGCCACCAGATTCGGTTTTAACCGGATTAATCAGATCGGCACGTCTGTAAGTTTCAACAGATTTAGTTTTTCCATTCTCGATTACATAAAGATTTCGATTGGTAGCAGCATAGAATTTTCTTTTGGTCAGAATAAACGAATAGAACGGAGTAGAAAGCAAAAGCAAGCCTAAAACTAAGAAAGGCACTCCCACTATGGACATGAACCACAAACTTTGCCCGCCCTTGGTCGTTCCAAAAGAAACAAAAACAAATACGGCACTGAAAGCAGTCCAGATAAGGGCAAAAATAAAAACTGGAATAGTGGGCAAAACAGCTCCCAGTGCGCCGGGTTGTCCCCACCAGAGAAGCCGCTCATCCGATTGAAGCTCTTCTTTTATTATTTGGGGACAGTCCAGCTTTTCCAGCATTTCATATATCCAAAGACACGTATATTGTTCCCATATTATGAAAAGTGGCGCAAACTGCGATTAGCCACCTGCGATTTGGGTCATACTAGAAATAATTGCAATCGCCAAGATTTCGACGTTTCTAAAAAGATGATGGAACAAAGCCAGAGCCAGGACAGCGTAAAATTCAAAGATTATCTTGAAGCCGGCAAAAGAGCTTTTGATCTTGGCCGTTATGAAGACGCTGAGCGCTTGTACCAGAAAGCTCTCATCGAAGCCCGCCGCGAAAAAGCCAACGATTTAATGTCTGCTGAAGAAACTTCCGATAATACTCTTGATGCCGTTTCGCAAGAAGATTCAGGAAAGTCTCGCATCGCTCTGGTCGACGATCCCAGTTTTGCCGAAATTTATAGAGGATTCGGCGAGATTTATTCAATGCAAGGCGCCTGGGTAAAGGCTGAAGACGCTTTGAAAGCGGCTCTTACTGTGCAGGAAAAATGGCAGAACAATACAAATGAACACGCCGAGACATTGAACAAACTGGGACAGGTTTATCGTATTGAAGGCAAATTTTCAGAAGTAGAAAACTGTTTCAGACGTGCACTTGCCATTTATGAAGCCAATGAAGACTCAGACAAAGTAAAACTGGCCGACACTCTTGAAGCATTAGCCGATTTCTATCGCCTGCATGGAAAATATGAACAGGCCGAGCCTCTATTCAGCAAAGCCATTGCGGTGCGCGAAGCCACTCTTGGTCCTGAACATCCAAGCATAGGTGCCATGCTGCAAAATCTGGCACTTCTTTATCATGCCGACGGTCGTTATGACAAAGCAGAGCCTCTGTATGCCCGGGCACTGAAGTTAAACGAAGAAAAATGGGGTGCTGCACATCCAAGCGTCGCGGTCATTTTAAATTATCTGGCTGAACTGTACAGACTCCAGGGAAATTTTCCCAAAGCCGAAGAAACACACTGGCGAGCACTTAAGATACGTCAGACCGGACTTGGTCTTGATCATCCAAGTACCGCTCAAACACTGAGCAATCTGGCTCTTTTATTTCACATCCAGTGCAAATACGACCAGGCAGAGCCTTTGTATAAAACTTTGCTCGACATAAGAACGCGTGACTGGGGCGCTAAGCACGTTCATGTAGCAGAAGTCTTGAATTCGCTTGCCGAAGTTTATCAGGATCAGGGCAAATACACTGAAGCCGAGCAGTATTTCTGGCGGGCTCTTTCCATCATTCAAGAAAATGTCGGTCCCGAACACGCCAGTGTAGCTAAAGCTATTGAGAATTTAGCCAAGCTTTATGAAGAACAGGAAAACTGGGAAGAAGCCGACCGACTGTATCAGTGGAGTTTGCAGTTATGTGAGAAAACACTGGGGGTCGAACACCCGGAAGTAGCCGCCTTGATGGCCAAATACGCATCACTGCAAAAGAAAATGGTCCAGGACGACGAAGACACCGACCTGCTTTGGAACAACTAAATTAGGGTATAAATTAATCGAACTGAGCAAGTTTAGAGGTAAATTTATGTCTGGTGATCAAATAAATCCTCAACAATTTGAAGTAGCCGATGGTAGCAATAACACCGCATGGCAACAGGAATTTGCTTCGAATGTTTGGCAGGAAGCCAGGCTAGTACCGGAAGTTAATGCTGCTTTTCACAGACTTGACAGAGATTTAGACCGCTTTGCACAATACTTCAATGCAAATCCACACATTCAACAACAAATCACCGAAGCCTTTAACAGAGCTGGAATTAGTTTGACAAACGAGAATGGACAACTGACACTAACGCTAAAAAGTGACAATCGTTCCATTAAGATTCCACCGGGACAAA
>CAZEQP010000364.1:0-4460 GCA_964514345.1 uncultured Candidatus Obscuribacterales bacterium | reverse complement strand
ACAAATATGCTTGCACCGGCTGTCAAATTGGCAAATCCCGTAGGCAGATTCATATACTGGCTTGTCCCGTTAAATACAATTGACGGCAACCCGGCAATGGCACTTGAATTAACTGTCGGCCTCGCACCGCTTGTAGTTTGCGTGGCATTCATATTGTTGCCTGAAATGTCCACCCAGTCTGTTACGTTCGAGCCGCTTGTCGAAACGCCAAGGTCAGACTTAAGCCAGAGCATTAACCCTGTTTTGGAAATTCCGGCTGTGGTCGGGTCTATCTGAATAATGGCAGTACCCACTGCACTGTTTGTATAAAACTGTTTGATGGCGATTGCCTTGATTGTTGTCGTCGATGAAATAGACAATGCACTCGTATACAACGGACTGGCCGATGTCGGTGTGCTACCATCTGTGGTGTAATGTATTTCTGCTCCAGGATCGCTTGCAATTGTCACGCTCTGAGGGCTCGTGGCAAAAACACCTGAGCTGGGAGTAAATACAGACGTCGAAAGTGTCGGCTGATTGCCCACTGCATATTTGGAATAAAAATAACTTTCTATTCCGGCACGCTCAGAAGCTGATGCTCCTTTGCTCATTACAATTATTTCGGCAATATCTCCTGAATAAAAATAACCGCCCCCGCCATATTGCCCGATTCTATTTGTAGAACGTGTTATCGTATTGAGCGGATAAACTGTCCCTGTTCCTGTTTGCGTTCCATTTTTGTAAATCTTGCCGCTTGATGTGCCGTCGTGCACGACCTCCAGCACTTGATAAACATTCGGCGTATAACCGGTTGAATCAGATGTCACCAGCGCATACGAGGTCCCGTATGTATAAAAATAAATGTAATTGGCTGTTCCATATATCGCCTGATCATTGCTTGATCCGCCATTGCCTAAATCTATTGGATAATTCATGGTCGTGCCTGGTTTCATGACAAAGAAGAAACTCACGCCCTGCGAAAGATTAGAAAATCCGGCAGGCAAATTTAAGAATTGAGAGCTTCCATTAAATGTAATTGCAGGCAGTCCATTGACCGCGTTTGTCGTCAGCGTCGGTCTGGCTGACCCGCTTGTTTGGGTGGCGTTGTATCCGTTGCCCGACTGGTCGGCCCAATTTGTCACTGCCCCTGAGCTGGTCGTCACTCCAACGTCTGACCTGAGCCACATCATGAGGTTGGCGCTCCTTTGCGGCACGCTTGTCATAAATGAGAATTTGTCAAAAGTTGCAGTGCTCAAATTGCCGAACGAATAACTGCAAACAGCCATGCCTACATAAAATGAATTTGGCATGCTTGAAAGTGTGCTTGTTCCCACCAAAGTCCAGTTGATGCCGTCCGCCGATTGATATCCGGAAAAGCTGCTGCCGCTCCGGACCAATCTTATATATGCAGGAGCCGCGACCGTCG
Organism: uncultured Candidatus Obscuribacterales bacterium; assembly: GCA_964514345.1. Taxonomy (GTDB): domain Bacteria; phylum Cyanobacteriota; class Vampirovibrionia; order Obscuribacterales; family Obscuribacteraceae; genus Aved-18. The sequence continues at coordinate 3,055 of CAZEQP010000364.1, read as the reverse complement.
GTCCGTATGTGGTGCTTGTGGTCCCACCCGTGCTTGCCCTGGATGAGAAATTCACTCCATTGCTTGGCGAAACACTTATGAATGCATTTACCGAATTTGTAGTAAGAGCGCTGCGCATCATGAATCCTGCTACAGCATAAGGGTTTGTATTTGTTTGTGTGTTTACTCTTCCGATTATTTCAACGTTTCCGGTCGTAGGCGAGCTGACGTAGCAGAAACTATCGGCGGTACCTCCTATCGCTGATCCAGCTCCCCCTACCGTATGAACACCAGAGTTGAACGAGTAAGTTCCTGATGCTCCCGTGTTTCCTAGGTCGCCTTGAGTCCAGGTCACTTGTGCTGAAGCAGGTTTTGGACAAACGATAGGAAGCGCTATAAATAAAAGAACGTAGATCAGTTTCAGTATCTCTTTCAATACTTTTCGTAGATCTTCATTAAATCTGACGCTCTTTAACAAAGTGTTCATTCCTGAAAAAATGGGCGCACTAAAACCGAGCTGCTTATTTGTAAACAGGTTGCCTATGTGATTCATACCCCCAAGAAGGGGTTAATCATCATCCCACAGCAAAAAACAAAGTGGAAACATTTTTTATTTATTTTGCTGGATTCTGGGTAGAACGAGCCACAAGCTTTTTGTATCAAAATTTGCAAATATTTTTGGGACACCTATTATTCGCAATAACTTAACGGACCTGCAATTGCAACAGGAGAAAGGATAGTTTTAAGATTTCGTTGCAATTTTCGGAGGCATATAATGGCTTCCCATGCCCTTTTTACTACGGTGGCTATGTGGTATCACTAAATTCTAAGAACTGACAGAAGAAATTTTTAGAATTAGACTTTGAATGCACTTCGAAGAATACGGCTTTGTAACCAGTTTAAGTTGCTGCAACCAAAAATCACCAAAGTGAATTGTATTCAGCAATTTTCCTTTGTAAGGATGGATTGTTCCAGGGTCATGCATAGCGCTGCCGCAATGAAAAAATGTAAGACAACTCAATCCTTATATAAGGAATATTGTTTCCTGCCCTGACGCAGAGATTTTCGGAGGCTACTTTTAATCGGACGAATCATCCTTTTGGCTGGAAGGGATGCACAGATCGATTCCAAAGGCGAAGCCAGAGAGGAAAACATTAAATTTCCGGTGCTACCCCTAATTTTCTTTCGAATCTGGTTATACTAAATGTAGGAATAATTTCCTGCGTCATTTAATTAATTACCTTTATTTTTATCCTCATAGCTGTTAAACAGCATCTTTCATAAGCCCTCGCTGGGCAGAACACAAGGAACACTTAAATGAATAGTATCCAACCCGGTGGTTCGCCAATGAACCATCCAGGCGGAAATCTTCTCACCAGAAAAGAAGCTGCAGCCTATCTCGGCATCGCCGAGATGACCCTATCCATCTGGAAATCTACCGGCCGGTATAATTTGCCAGTAGTAAAAGTTGGGCGCTTAGTTAGATACAAAAAATCTGACCTGGACGCTTTTATTGAACGCAGAACTACAGGCGGAACATACCCTCTGCATTAATTTTCTGACCTTGAAAACAGGATATAAAACATAGGCGGTAGCATATTTGGTGACTCGCTCATCAATTATCAACTTGTCTTGTCTCGCTGCACCTAACAGAAGGAGCTTATCATGGCTTGCAACTGCAGCATATATAACAACAAAATTTCAGGGAAAATGATGTTCTTCAAGAACCCTCTTTCCGTGGCTTTTATTCCCGACCATAGCTGTAATGCTACAGCTCAAAACCTCACACTGACTTACAAAAAATTGCAAGAATTTCTGAATGTCATTGAATGCACTGAAGAAGAGTTTCTAGCGGAATTTAAGGACGGTAAAACATTCGCTTGCATTTTTTCTGTAGAAAAGCTGAGAAAACTCGGCTTCATGGCAAATCCATACAAACGCGGAGAACTTAGCATCGTTCAGCTAATTAAATAAAGCCTGAGCATAAATCACATGGTGAGCAGGATAGCGGCATTTGCCGCTGTCCTGAATCACTTACATTCTAATTCGCCGAACATAAGGATTAATCGGCATGCCAAGAAAAAGAAAATATATCGACGTTACCGTCGGACTTGCTTATCCAGAAATTCAGAAAATAAATGAAATAGTAAAATTAGACGGGTGTAACAGATCTGATATCGTTCGAGTTGCAGTAAGACAATTTCTCGAAGCATATGGAAAAGAGCCACAGAGAGAATATGAAAATATTCTTGAAGCTAGACTGCGCAAACTAGAAAATAGAATTGCTACTCTCTCGGTTCTTGCCACGAGAGCATCCGCTCAAGCTCTCTATTACATGACATTGCCATATAGTCGAGGCGGCTTTCCTACACGACCGTTGAAAGAAGAAGCTTTCAAAAGCCAGTGGGAAAAGAGCCGGTCGTTTGCTGCCCAGTTTCTAAAAAACGCCTCCGTGCTAGATGCACCGGACGCGCAAGAACCTGAAACTAAGTCTTCGAACAATGACTAGCGTTTTTACACTTCTCTGGGAAGAAGGAAACAGATTCAAACGCAAAGACGATTCTTCTGCGGCAGGCAAACCGAAAATTCAATTAAAAGCAGGCCGGTCGAGAAACGCTGGGATAAAAACAAGCAAGATTGGAAAAATGCGTTACCGCGGTTACCTCTCAGACAGGGGTAACCGCGTCAATGCCATTGTCAAATCTAAATATGTAAGACGTGGCTCTGATTCGCAAAGACACATGCTGCAACACGTTTTCTACATAGGAAAGCAGCATGAAAAAGAACATGAACGAGAACAAGATCCAAGGAGATTCTTCTCCAAAGACCGCTTCGGAATAGATAGAGACGATGTTTTAAAACACTTAGTTACGCACCAGGGCAAAGAAGTTGCCATGCACAAAATGATTCTCTCTCCCGGAGATAATGCAGTAAACATGCTTGAGTACACAAGAGAAAGCATGGAAAAACTGGAGCAAACTCTGGGATACAAAGTCGATTGGTTTGCAGTTGAACACAAAGACACTGATCACAAACATGCCCATGTTGTCATTGCCGGTCGAATACCTGAGCACGA
>CAZEQP010000363.1:0-4460 GCA_964514345.1 uncultured Candidatus Obscuribacterales bacterium | reverse complement strand
CAACAGGGCAATAGACGTTTCTTATCGAGAAGCACAGCTTCTACCATCTGGGCGGCTGAAGCTCCCGGAGCGTAGAAAGCGCTGCCTGATTTGAGCAAATTGACTATTTCGATTCCGCCGTTCTGGGTTCTTGTCACCATTTCATCAATTTTAGCTTTGGGCAGAAGTTCTGATATTGGAATACCGTTGACTGTAGCCATGCGGGTTAAGGGGACCATCAAGTCGCCGTGACCTCCAAGAACCATGGCGCGGACATCTTCCACCGAATAACCGGTTTCCATGGCGATAAATGTCTGGAAGCGGGCGCTGTCGAGCACGCCGGCCATACCGATAACTTTGTTTTTAGGCAGTTTGGAAGTTTTGTAGACCAGATAGGTCATAACATCAAGCGGGTTGGTCACACATATATAGGTGGCGTTGGGGCTGTACTTGATTGTTTCTTTGACCACACCCGAAACGATATTGGCGTTGGTTTTCAAAAGGTCGTCGCGTGACATTCCGGGCTTTCTGGCGATGCCTGCGGTAATGACAATTACTTCTGAATCTTTGGTGGCTTCATATGAGTTTGAGCCGGTCAATTTTCGATCATGATAGTTGATGGGTGCTGCCTGCATGAGATCCAGCGATTTGCCCTGGGGCAAACCTTCAACCACATCGACCAGAACGACATCGGCGATGTTTTTTTCTGCTACGTACTGAGCGCATGTGGCTCCAACATTTCCGGCTCCAACTACTGTGACCTTGCTCACTTTGACAACCTCCGGGGTTAAAAGGGCTTTCTTTGCGAAGAGCTACAGACTATCACGCGTTTAGCTTTGATCCCCGTATCTTTAAGCTTATGTTTCCCTTTTAGACAAGTCAGCATTTACCCTGTTTTTTTGCACGAAACTGGTACAGCAGCCAGTCTCGTAGTAATATGGGCAATAGGAGTCTTTTATTAACGCGGTCTGATTTTTCAAAAATTTGGGAAAAATCTAGGAACGAATCCACTTAGAGCACTGTCTAAGAACTTACTATGAAAATTGGCATTATCCCGACCTTAAATCTGTTAATAGCAACGGCAATACTAAGCTCCACTGTTGTTTTTTCAAACACATCTCAAGCGCTGGCCCAGTCAAGCGTGGGCAGTCAGGGTCAATCTGTATTTCAATTTCAAACGGCAGAACCGAAGCTTGACACCAGCACCCCGGCACCTGCTGTCAAATCCGAACCATTGAAAGGCGGAGTGCAACACCACCAGAAAAAGGACAAAAAAAGCAAAAAATTCAAGCTCAGTCAGGAAAAGAGCCAGCTGGACATGAATTTGCAGAATCAAAACGCCCGTCTGCAAAGCAATTTGAATCAGGGATTTTTCAATTCCCAATTGCAATCGAGCATCGGCATTATCGGGGTCAAATTCCTCTGCCAGCAAGGTTATCCGCCTGTCGTAAACAATGTTTTTCCGGGCACTCCGGCATTCAGCGCCGGCATCGTGCCTGAGGATGTGATAGTAGCAGTGGACGGTGTGCCGACTGCCGGATTGAACCGGGAAGAGTGTTATGACCTCATAGTAGGCACACCCAACACTCCTGTCACACTTTCTTTGCGTCACAACGGCGAATTTCGCGCTAAGACCCTGACAAGGATGGATTTCAATGACATCAAAGATCCGCGCATTCGTCAGGCTTATTTGAGCGACTATTAAATATTATTAGAAAGCCAGGGGATCTGGTATCCTGTTTGGGTTCGGATTCCTTTCCCGCGGAATATTTGAAGAGTCGCAGAATCACGTGATGAAACTTTGTTTTGATGCCACTAAATTTGGTGCAGGCTTGAAAGAGTCGGTCGAACTTGCCCATGAAAAAGGCATACCCTCTCTTGAGTTTTCTTTCTCTCCATTCAGCGTCACAAGTAAAAACGCTCTTGAAGTCAATAAAAAAGAAAAGACCTATCTTGAATCGCTTAAAAAACTGGGCGAGGATAGAGGGGTCGAAATTGCCTCCATAAATCTTGAATATGTCCACCAGCCTGGGAACAAAAAGTCATTTCAAAAATTCACCGGCATGCTTTCCAAGCTGGTAAAAGTGGCTGACTGTCTTGACTGTAAACGTATCGGCTTTCATCTTGAGCCGGGCGCCGATGAAGAATGGAAAACAGCTTTTGAGCAAGAATACAAAGAAATTCAAGAATTGATGCAGCCTCACGTCATAAAACCGGTGCTGCGTCTTTCTTCTCCAGAGAGCAAACGCGGTTTGTCCTTGAAAAAATGGCGGGCGATGGAACCGCAAGACTGGCGGGATCTTCTCTCATCTTGTGAAGGACTGGCATTGAGTTTTTCTCCCGGCGACTGTTTGTGGCTGGGCATCGACTATCTTGCCATTCTGGCTGATTTTGCTCCTGTTATTGAAAATATCGAAGGCTCTGATGTAGAAATCAACAGAGACATGTTGAAAGACTCGGGCATGTACGGACCCCTCTGGTGGAGATATCGTCTTGTCGGCAAAGGAAAAGTAGATTGGCAGCAATTGATAGAGTTGCTCAAGCTTTATGGTTTTGCCGGAACATTCTCTCTAAGATTCGACGATGAATTTATCGACGGAGACACAAAACAGCTGGAAGAAGCGCTTGACCACAGCATCGCCAAAATCGCACCACTGATTAAACATTGAAAATCGAGAAATAAAAATGCCCACTACTGCAAAAACTTTTTCCTTTTATCTGCATACTCACTGGGACAGAGAATGGTATTTCACTTTCGAACAATATCGTATGCAGTTGCCTGGTGTCATCGGCAATATCATCAAACAAATAGAATCAGGTGCGCTTCCCAGCTTCCAGCTAGACGGTCAAGCCGTCGTGCTTGAAGATGTACTTGAAATTCAACCGCAATTGCGCGCCAAAATAGAAAACCTGGTCAAATCAGGCAAGCTTTTTGTCGGTCCCTGGTATGTGTTGTGCGACCACATGCTTGTTTCCGGTGAAAGTCTTATACGCAATATGAAAACAGGACTTTCAGTGGCACGTAAATTCGGCAAACCGATGATGGTCGGCTACAGCCCGGACACATTCGGCCACACTCAGGATATGCCGCGACTCTTGCGCGGATTCAGCATAGACAAAGCAGTTGTCTGGCGAGGAGTGCCGGGCAGCCTCATAGATGACGGAACTGAATTCATCTGGGAAAGTCCGGATGGCAGCACAGTTTTCTGTCACTTGCTCACAAGAGGTTATTACCATACATTTTTTCATGAAGCCAAAGACCCGAACAAACCTTATGGATCATCCATCGCCAACTGGGCTGCTTCCAAAATAAACAATTCGGCTCTGGTGCCTGTAGGCGGTGATCATATAGGTGCTCCGCCTTCTTTCAATCACCAGTTGCAAATGCTCAAAGATTCAATGAAAGACAACGGACACACTCCCAGTCTGGAAGTGGTATCACTCAGTGATTATCTGGGCAAACTGGAGAGAGCGCAAGAATCAAGCAAAAAACAAATACCCATTTGGGAAGGCGAGTTGCGCGACAATCAAAGCACAGACAAAATTTTTGCCGGTTATTTGCTTCCCGGAGTGCTTTCCAGTCGTTTATATCTCAAAAAGGAAAACCGGGGCGCAGAGCACCGCTTATTTAAAATAGTCGAGCCTGTATCCACTTTTGCCAGTGGTCTCAATCTGCTCAAATATCCTTTTGAAGAATTGCTTTATACTCTTAAGCAAGTGCTGCGCAATCAGCCCCACGACAGTATTTGCGGCTGCAGCATAGATCCTGTGCATCAAGAAATGATGAGCCGCTACCAGGGAATAAATTCGATTCTGGACAATCTTGAATTGCGAGTGCGTGAAAGTTTGCTCACCAGTTCGCAAGCTTCCAAAACTTCCCCCTCCCAGGGATTCTCCCGTTCACGCCTGCTTCTTGCCGACCCGCTTGCCGGAGTCAAAGACTTTCTATTATTTAACTTCTCTTCAAGACCGGTATCAGGACCGGTGCCATTTGAAATGGCATTCGACAATCAAAAATTGACTGATGCCGAAGTGCAAAAAGAAATTGCCGCAGCTCTGGACAACAAAAACTTTCAGATAGATGTAATTGAAAAATGCACCGACCTCTTCGGCTGGTCGGGCGGTGTGCCCACATATAGAGATGTCACCCGCACCAGAGGCTATCTGTACGCAGACAAAATTCCACCTTTAGGTTGCGCCAATTACTCAGGCTCTACCATGCCTGAAAATGCGGGCGTAAAAGTGAACGAAAATTCAATTAGCAATCAGTTTTTAAATTTGAAAGTAGACGCAAAAGGAAATGTGTCGGTTGAAGCCGGCAAGAAAAAATATGATCTTGGACTGACTTTCAAAGATCAAGGCGACGGCGGCGACGATTGCAGGTGCGGGTGCCAAGAGCATCAACAACTATCGTCTCGTCAATCAGGGCACGCTCACTTGGGCGGTCGGTGCAGGAAACGTCGTCACGACGAACGCCGTCA
>CAZEQP010000362.1:0-4464 GCA_964514345.1 uncultured Candidatus Obscuribacterales bacterium | reverse complement strand
GTTCAAATGGGATAAAGCGGAAGCGCAATTGAGAAAAGCAATTGAAATAGACCCCAGTTATGCCGAAGGTCATATTCGTCTGTCTTATTGTTTGGCTAAAAGACGCAAACTGGCTGAAGCCCTGGAAGAAGCCCGACTGGCTGTTTCGCTTGCGCCCAATAGCGCCGACACTCACTCCAATTTAGCCTGGGTTTATGGTGAAAACGGAGACCACACTTCTTCTGTCATGCAGTATCGTCTGGCTTCTCAAATAGATCCCAAAAATACCAAACTTCGCCGGGCTCTTGGTCTTTCGCTGCGTGACCAGGGCGACATAGACGGCGCCATCGCCGAATTGTTGAATGTCACCCGCATTACTCCGCATGATGACGAGATTCAACTTGCTTTAAATGAGTTGATGCAAAAGAAGAAAAAACAATAAGCGATGAAAGTTTGCAATTTAAAATTACTTCCCGCCCTGGCTCTGTCTCTAGCATTTTTTGCCAACACACCCTGTCTGGCGGATGACAATTCACCTCATATCACTTCTCTTGAGCAAGAGATTCTGGGTCAGACTTATGTGAGTGACGAGCTATCGGCGCGTCTTTCACGCATGGAAGTGAAAGCTTTCGGCAAAGCGTCAAGCGATAGTGATTTGAGTCAGCGAACCGATAGTCTTGAAGATTACGCGCAAAAAAAATTGCACAAAAAACCTTTCGGCTCTGATTTGGGATATGAAACAGACGATAAATATGCCGAAGAACCGCAGCAAAATCAGATAAATAACAGTCAAAGCTATGACCAGGCACCGCAAGACAGCTCACCACAAGCTAAGTATCCGCATATAGACTCACTGGAAAAATCAATTCTGGGTGAAACTCATACAAACGATCAGGTGGAAGATAGACTTGCCCGCATGGAAACAAAAGCCTTTGGCAAAACTTCAGACAACCAGGCGTTAGTCGATCGCACTGACGCCCTTGAAGATTATGCTGAGAAAACTTTGCACAAACAGTCTTTTGCTCAAGAACAAAAACAAGAAGCGGCAGCATATGGCGGAGTGCCTGTCGAATCAGCCGCTCAAGGTGGTGGTCCCGGAAAGGGAGCATTGATGAGCATGGCGGCAAGCACACTTTTAAGTCTTGCGGCAGGACCATTAATGCCCGGTTTCGGCGGGATAAATATGATTCCCAGATCTGCAGTGAATTCAGGCGCACAACCAGAATCGCCACCTCCTGTCGAGCATCCTGACGATCCCGCGGTGAAAGCCGCCACGCCACCACCTGCCGGAGCAAATATGCAAACTAAAGTGGGCTGGTGCGAGATGCAATTACTCGGTCACACCTGTCATAACATGCATTTGATGGCGCGCTTGAACCAGCTCAATCTGACCCTCAATTATGCTGCGCACAAAAAACCGATGGATCTTATGGATGACATGGACGGCATCATAAAAGCTGTAGTGGCTAAGAAGGGGACTGCTTCTGCCAGCACTGCTTCCAAATGATCAACGGTTGAAGTTGAAAACTGCCCTAAGCATCCTAAAATCGTTGGAAAGGAAGCATTGATTGAAACTCAATATGTAGAGTACAAACAAATCTTACCGCCCGTCAGTTATCTTGAACTGAATCGCAGTTGATTTTCAAATGAACGATTTTATGTTCAAAAGTTTTTTCGGTGCAACCTCACATAACCCGTGCTAATTTCTCAATTCTAAATTTCGATTGACCTGCATGCATAAATGCATGCATAATGGAGGAAAAGAGGACAGGGGCATGGTTACAAAACAGAAAAATGTAAGGGTTTTACCCGAAGACAAAGAGCGAATTGAACGCTTTCAAGAAATGACTGCATTGAGTCAGCCAGAAATAATTCATAAAGCGTTGAATCTTTTCCAGCGTCAACTCTTGTCCAGGCAAATCAGAAGTGATTTTAAATCACTCGATAAAAATCCTGAATTGCTCAAAGAATATGTCCAATTTACCGAAATGTTGGATGCCTCTTCCGGTGATGGATTCGTAGCAGAATGAGATCGACTATTTTTCGTCGCGGTCAAATTTGGATGGCAGACCTTGGTTCACCAGTTGGTAACGAGTTGGGGTTTGAGTATCCTGTCGTCATTGTCTCAAATACCGAGATAATAAATGCCAGAACTTCTCATCTCATTTCTGTTCCAGGCACGAGTACAAGATTTGAAAATACAATTACCAAAAAGGTTTTTATTCTTCATTTAGAAGTTACTGGATCGAGTCAAAACGGACTTTCGCGACCAACCTATTTTATGTCCGAACAGGTGAGAACATTGTCTTGCATCAGATTCAGGCGAATGATGGGAGACCTGGAGAAATATTTGTTATATGAGCTGGAAGAGCGCCTTTGTCTAGCTATGGACTTGCTATCGGCTGTTTAGACCGAGCCACTCTTTGGCGTTGCCATCTGTTTCACTTTGAATAATATTTTCAGAACAGTAAAAACACCCAGAAGAATTCCCACAGTTCCAAAAATGATGGGCAAAACATACATTTCCCACCAGTTGTTTATTTGCCATACAAGCGGATCTTTTTTGTCATAAACAACAGGCACCGAATCGCCAATTTTAAATCGGGCGGCATTGTATTCAGTTTTGCTGCGTTGTTCTATTTCTTGTCCGGACTCAGTAGTGAAATGCACCACCGGATAAACAGAGCCGGCGCCGCCTTTGAGAGCATCTCCGTTGTTTTCCAGGCGAACGATTTTTGCCAGGGCTCTGCCGTTGTCTTTGTCCATAACGTGTGATTTGAAAAAAGTGGAAAAGGCTACGGCGCAACAAAAAACGGTAATTATGACAAATATTGTTTCAGGCAGAATTCTTTTTATGTTCACTTTTTACTGGAGCCTGGCTTGACGACAGGCTTTCCTTCTTTACACATGGGGCAGTCGGCCGGTTCGTGGGTTTCCAGATTCAATTGCAAAAGAGTCACGAAAGGCACATCGAATTTTACTTTGCCGCCTGAGCGATCAAGCAATGCGCCGGCAGCTACAACGTTGCAGCCGTTGGCTTTTAAAAGGTCGTAAACCTTTTTCAGTGAGCCACCAGTGGTGGTGACATCTTCGACGATGAGGATTTTGTCTTGTTTGGTTAGCTCAATTCCACGGCGGATTTCAAATTCTTCCGAGCCGGCAGAACGCTCGGCAAAAACTGCTTTGGTCATATTGCCCATATCAAGCTCAAAGCCGTCTTCTTCGGCGATACGGTCGTCAATGGCTTGAGCCACATAAACTTCCCAGTGTATTGCGCCCATAGCCGGTCCGACAACGGCTGTCGGGGCGATGCCCTGGGCTTGCAATTCATCTACCAGCAAATTGGCTAAATAAGCTCCCAGTCTGGGATATTGCATAATACGCTGGCATTGCATATAAGCATCACTGTGTTTGCCTGAAGTGAGCAAAAAGTGTCCTTGTTGCCAGGCTCCTACTTGAATGAGGAGGTTTTTGATTTCTTCTTTTTGACTGGTTGCTTTCATTTTCCCCGCCGCAATGACAGGGCTCTAATTTAACACATTACAAAGATTGAGTGTACTGGGTAAGAATGCCGCCGATTGTCACAAGGACAATACCGGCAAGTCTTTTCATATTGAATGTCTCTTTCAGGATTAATACAGCCAGGAGATACATGAGAAGCGGGTAGCAGCCGCAAATTGTCACAACATATGCTGCTGTTGCCATGGAGAGGGCGATGAGATAAACAATAGATCCTAAATTCAGACAAACAGCCGAGCCTGCGATCCAGTAAAATGCGTCTTTTTCAAAAGCAAATGTGGAGCGATTTTTGCTTTTGTTATACACGTAAAACAAGACTACACCTAAAGATTCCCAAAAAGTTTTGCCCCAGAATAGTTCAATCGGGCTTGCAAAGATGAGGGCTTTCTTTTCGATGATTCCCACTCCACCCCAGAGAATGCAGGCAAGCAACATATAAAGAATCAGAAGCAGGCTTTCTTTATCTCCTTTTAAATTGAGTCTGGAACTGCCTGAAATGAGAATTACGCCTACTGTGATAAGAATACTGCCCAGTAAGCGTTCACTTACTAGCGGCTCTTGCAATATCAGCCAGGAGCCGAATTGAGTAAAAAGTGTATAGGCGGAAGTGGCTCCCAGAACCAGGCTGGCCTCACTTATTTTCATTGCTTTCAAATAAAAGAGCATAGCCAGAATCACTGACGAGGCGGTGCCGAGGGTGTAAAGCATGAGCGTTGGAGCCGGTTTCCAGCCGGGAATGGTAAAGAGTAAATAGATTAAGCTGCCCAGCATAAATGGAACTATCAAAATGGCGATGGTGGCTAGCACTTTGGCGGTGCTTGTTTTTTCAAGCGCCACTTTGTCGAAAATACCCCAGGCTCCCCAGCATATTATGCAAAATATGATCAGTGAATTTCAAAGAATAGAGGCTGGCATTTAGCTATTTGCTTGGCTTTTCGCCGGCTTTGAGCTCTTGCATCTCCAGAT
>CAZEQP010000361.1:0-4465 GCA_964514345.1 uncultured Candidatus Obscuribacterales bacterium | reverse complement strand
ACACCCATAATTTCAATCGGCTCAAGAATGTCATCGCCAAAATCAGGGTCTGCCCTCAATTCTTCATCGACACTTTTGACCATTTCCAGAACTTTGTCCACATTTACAGTATATGGCAAGGCCAGCTTCAAAACATAACGCGAGTAATTCTTGGTCATGTTAGTGACCATTTTTATTTCTCCGCATGGAATATAGTGCACATTACCGCTTTCGTCGCGCAATGTCACCAGTCGCAGTGTCAGCGCTTCCACGTATCCGCTTTTGTCTGCTATCTGAATAACGTCGCCCACCCTGATCTGGTCTTCCCAGACAATGTAAAAACCTGAGATAAAATCACGCACAATGCTCTGTGCACCAAAACCCAGGGCTACACCGGCAACCCCTGCACCGGCAAGAATCGGCCCGATATCCAGTCCCAGTTCTCGCATGACCAGCATGATTGAAAGTGCAAGCGTTATTGCCACCAGGAAATAGCCGACCATATGACTGAGTGTATTGGCTCGTTTTCTCATTTCTGAGTTTTCGTCACCGGTCATAAAAAGTGCCACCAGACGTTTTGAAAACATATTGATGGCAGCAAGAGCGATCAGAGTGAGCAAAAGAACCACAACGATTTTTCCTTCGCCACTCAATGAAAAACCGCCGTCGTCAATTTCCTCCACTGTCACCTGGCGCTTGCGAGTGGGTTGTTTTTTAATCAGGCTTGATTCCCAGGACTTGCTTACTTCAGTGGAGTCGCCGTTTTTGGAATGTTTGGTTTTGGTTTGAACAGTTTCCTTTTCATTGCCTTCCGTCTGTGTGACATCGCTTTGATCATCGTCTGAATTTACTTGTATTTGGTCATTTGCGTCATCCTGAGATGCCGGTTTATCGTCTTTACTGGTGTCATTCAGATTGGTGGCAGGCTGGCTTTGATCATCTTTATTGTCGCTTGTTTGATCCAATTCCGGATTTTTCTTGTCCGATTTTTCAGCTTTGTCGATTTTTTCTGTTTTGTCTGTCTTTTCTTTGTCCGAATCATGAGTAGCTTCAAGCTTCGAATCGTGTTTTATTTTGGTTTTCCCGTCCGCATCGGTTGAAACGTCATGAACCGAGCCGTCTTTGGGAGTCGGCTGTGCGAGCGCCTGCGGCGCCAGCATAATCGACATGATCAAAACCAGAAGAAAATTTTTCATTTCATTTTTACTTCGTCATTGGCATTCAAAGTTTCTTCTTCTCTTTCGTTCAAACCGAAAATTTTGGACTTGCGTTTGATCCAGTCTTCAAGATCATCTATGTAAGTAAATACTACAGGAACTACAATCAATGTCAAAATTGTTGAAGTCAAAAGACCACCTATAACCGCTACAGCCATAGGTGCACGAGCCTCAGAACCAGCTCCCAGTCTCAATGCAATCGGGAACATGCCTGCCACCATGGCTACTGTTGTCATCAGAATGGGACGCATCCGTGTCTCGCCCGCTTTAATAATGGACTGAAATCGGGGAACACCAGTTTGTCTTATAGCAAGACAATATTCAACAAGTAAGATGGCGTTTTTGGTGACCAGCCCCATCAACATCACAATGCCTATGAGTGCATAAAATCCCAGCGTATCTCCCATAATAATAAGAGCAATCAAGGCTCCTCCCAGAGCCAGGGGAAGCGACATCATGATTGTGAGAGGATGCAAAAATCCACCGAACAACAAAACCAGAACAGCATATATGAGCAGGACTCCTGTTGTGAGTGCCCAGCCGAATCCAGTGAAAATATCTTTCTGAATTTCTTCATCACCTGCGGCGATACTTTTAATTCCACCAGGCATTTCTTTATAAGTTTGCGATTCTCGAACTTTTTTGAGCGCATTTCCAAGCGGCATTGACTCATCCAAACTGGCATCGATAGTGACTTGCGGATATCTGTCGTATCTGTCTATCTGAGCTTCACCTGATAAAAACTCCACTCTGGCCACACTTGAAAGTGGTATCAGTTTTCCATCCGAACGCAATACTTTCAAATTTTGAATAGTATTCAAATCTTCGCGATATTTTGGATCCAGCTCGACTCTGATATTGATTTGTCTGTCGGGCAAATTAAACTTGGGAAGGTTCCATTCCACATCACCTAGAGTGGCTATTTGAGCAGTTCTTGCAATTACATCCACCGACACTCCCTGTTCTGAAGCCCGATTGAAATCAGGGAAAACTTGAATTTCGGGTCGCTCCAGGGCAGCACTAGACACCACATCGGCAAGACCGGGAATGCCGCGCATATTATCTGCTAATTTAGTGGCATACGACTTCAATAATTGAGAGTCTTCACCCACAAGAATGATTTTCAATTTTCCTGTTATGCCGCCGCGCGCAAGATAACTCAGGCGAGGTCCGGCTACTTTAGCCATTTTTTCGCGCACCGAGTCTTCAAACTCGACCTGTGATTTTTTACGCTGCAGTCGCGGCTTGAGACTGACATACAATTTGCCTGAGTTGACCGCACCGCCGGCTGCCACTCCATGGCGTCCGGAAGCCTCTGCTGCCAGTCCTATCTGAGCAAATACCGATTGAACCTCAGGCTCGGCTCGTAAAATGTCAGTCAGCTTTCTCACTACGTCTACCGTGCTTTCAAGTGGAGTGCCCGGGGGCATTTCCACATTGATCATGGTTTCGCCCCGGTCAATATTACCCATGACCGAGGTGGGCATAATTTTGAAGAGTATGATGCTGAAGACAAAAAATGCCACACCCACAATTATTGTTTTTATTCTGTGTTTTAAAGACCAGCGCAAAACATCATCATAGAAGGACATCATCCAGCTTTTGCCATGATGTTCATTTATAGGCTTGAGCATGTATGCTGCCATCAAAGGTGTGAGCATACGGGCTACTACAAGCGAGAAAAATACAGCAGTGGCCACAGTCAGTCCGAACTGCCAGAGGAATTTTCCGGGAATTCCGCCCATAAATGCCACCGGAACAAATACGACGATAATGGTCATAGTGGTGGCGACAACCGCCAGACCGATCTCATCGGCTGCATCGAAAGCTGCTTTAAACGGCGTTTTACCCATAGCCATATGACGTACTATATTTTCGATTTCGACTATGGCATCATCCACCAGAACGCCTATGACCAGTGATAGTCCAAGCAAAGACATGTTATTCATAGTGAATCCGAACAATTTCATAACAAGAAATGTGGGAATCAATGAAAGCGGCATGGCTAATGACGAAATCACAGCCGAGCGCCAGTCTTTCAAAAATAGCCATACTACAAATACAGCCAGTCCACCGCCTATGAGCAAAGAGTCTATGGCGGCATGATATGACTGGTGCACAAAATCAGTTTGGGAACGAATTTTTTTGACTTCCACATCAGGCGGCAACTGTTTGCGCAAAACTTCAAGCCTTTGGTCAATGCCTTCCTCCACCTGAACCATATTGGCACCGGTACTGCGCACCACAGAAAAGGCGATTACAGGGGTATTGTTAAACATAGCCATTTGTCTTGGCTCTGATGTGCCGTCCACCACGGTCCCGAGCGTATCCAATCTGGCCCAGCGCTGGCCGGGCAAATTGATTCTGGTGGCGGCAAGCGATTCTGCCGTGCGAGCGCTTCCCAGAGTTCGCACTGCTTCTTCCTGCGAGCCTATTTCACCACGACCACCCGGTTTGTTTACATTGGTACCCTTCAGCTGCATATTGACAGTGTCTGCAGTGATTCCGAGTGATTCAAGTTTATACGGATTGAGATTCACCCTTATTTCTCGATCCACTCCGCCGGCACGCTGCACCTGTCCCACACCCTTCACTCCAAGCAAGGCGCGTGAAATAGTGTTGTCTGTAAGCCAGCTCAATTCTTCAGCCGACCTTTTAGAATTTGAAGAAGAAACTGAATAAGTAACGAAAGGTCCACCCACAAAATCCAGCCGCTGGACCATTGGCTCATCCACATCCAAGGGCAGCTGAGTCCTGATTTTGGCAATCTCATTGCGCACATCATTGACCGCTCTATCCACGTCTGTTTCCAGTTCAAACTCTACAGTGGTGGCAGATGTGCCTTCATTTACAGTTGAATAAATATGTTTGACATTGCCTATACCGGCGACTGCATCTTCCACTTTGCGGGTCACCTGCGATTCAAGTTCGGGCGGTGCCGCTCCTGGCTGAGTGACCGTGACAGAAACAATCGGAATGTCTATGTTGGGAGTTTCGTCTATACCGAGTGAAAAGAAACAAATAGTGCCTGCCACCATAAGTGCCAGGAATAAAACAAGGACCGGTATGGGGTTTTTAATCGACCAGGCTGAAATGTAACGCAGATTCATGAATAATTACTTTTCAGCCAACCTCACCGGGTCGTTGTCTTTAAGGAAGCCACCACCAACGGTTACTACCTGTTCGCCTTCTTTCAAGCCGGATTCGATGGCGATGAAGTGTTCAGTCCTTTCACTTGTCACCACTGGACGCATAAAGACTTTATTGTT
>CAZEQP010000360.1:0-4479 GCA_964514345.1 uncultured Candidatus Obscuribacterales bacterium | reverse complement strand
ATTTTATATTGCGAGATTTGAGTAACTGAGTCAGTCCCCGTCTGGAATTAACACGTGTCAGGTCGTCCTGGCTTAACGGATCTGCTGTTTTTTTGATACTTTGTTTGCGCGGTCGATCCCCGGCTGCCTGAATAGTCTGATGATCCGCTACATTTTCTGCAAGCGCTTGCTCAAGAGCGGATAACTCCACCAATTTTTCGTCAGTCTTAATTTCTGGGCTGCTATTTTTTTGAGTATGTCGTTGCATAGTTTTTTCCTGGACTGATTCAACATTTTCAGTAAGACCGATTTGCAAGTCTCTGCCACCATCCGGTGAGATGATTTTTTCAAAAACTCATCCTTAAGACTGATCTTTCAGTATAGAGTGTAGATTTGTACTAAAATCTGAAATGTAACACCTATTTCCTGGTTGACGCCATACGAAATTTTTTCAAAGCGATTTTTATATGTGTAGTCTTATGCGCAATTACATGCGGCATTTGTTTATTTGTGTGGATAAAACGGCCGGACTGTTCGGATTGTCACAAAAAACAAAGTGTAAAATTCGCTTTTCACAGACATCCGACATGGATAGGCTGTCCATCAGGGGCCGACCAGTTTGATTGGTGGGGTATGGGTCCAATCGTGATAAGAGAGCACCCCCTGATGAGACCGGAACCTTATGCAATGCCAAAAGAGCAATACGAAGAACAGATGAAACTGGTTAGAAAAGTTTCGGTCGGATGGAGTTGCACTGATTGTAAGAGTGACATTCAAGTGAAAGACTTGAATTAATAAATCAAATTAAACCAGTCCGCGTCTCATTGCTTGTACTGCGGCCTGAGTGCGGTCATTTACTGCAAGTTTATTCAAAATATTGCGCACATGTGTTTTGGTGGTGGCAAGCGAAATATAAAGACGATCCGAGACTTCCTGGTTGGAAAGTCCCTCGACAATAAGAGCCAGAACTTCAAGTTCGCGGGGTGAAAGGGGCTCGACTATATTTGAGTATTTTTCGTCGACTGAAGAAGTGTTCGCCTTATTTTCGCTTTTATCTTGCGGCACTTCTTCTTTGTTTTGAGCAAGGGCGGCAGGCGAAAACATAGTGGAGTATTGCTTTAAAACTTGACCGGCAATGGCTGCATCAAGCCAGGCATCGCCTGCATGCACCGAGCGGATGGCCGTGTAAAGCCTTTCAGGCTCCACGTCTTTTAAACAGTAACCGCCTGCTCCGGCTGCAAGCGAAGCAAATATGTCGCGTTCATTGTCATGCGATGTAAGCATGATTATGCCAGCAGTGGATTTTTGTTCTTTGATGTTCTTTACAGCTTCGATGCCATCCATTACAGGCATTCCTACATCCATCAAAATTATGTCCGGTTTCAGGCTCAGTGTCTTTTCAACCGCTTCCTGACCGTTTGCAGCTTCGCCGACTACTTTTATATCTGGGGTGCGGTCAAGCAGCGCTTTCAATCCGATTCGTGTCAGTGCATGGTCTTCGACCACAAGCACGTTTATGATACCGTTTTCATTTTTGTCGGCTGCCATTTTTCATTCCTGTGGACAGTAAATATGTTTGAGAATCTAATTATAATATCGCGGCGGTCGGTAAAATTGCTCGTAGTGGCGCTTGACATCGAGATGGTGCAATGAAAGAGTCATTCGATTCGGGAAAATCAATAAACATTTCCACTCAAGAAATTGATTCGCGCAAGCTCTGGTTGCGCCTGGATGCTAAAGATGAAGAACTGGTAAGCCATTTCAAAACGGCGTTAGAGGAAAGCATCGATCAGGTCATTGAAGATCTGTATGAACACTTTTTATCGATGGAAGAGCCTCGTTCTTTTTTTCCGGACGAGAACACTCTAAACAGAGTCAAGCAAGCCCAAAAAAAATATTTTTATCGTCTTGTTCAGGGCAATTACGGTCAGGAATATGTTGAAGACAGGCTGAAAGTCGGATCCACCCATTTCAAGATAGATCTGGATCCGAAGTGGTATCTGGGTGCATATAGTCGAGTCATTTCATTATTGCTTCCCGGTCTTTATCAAACTTGTCAGAAAGAAAACATCAGTCTGGTCGATTCTGTTTCTTCTTTGATCAAGATTATATTTTTTGATGTCACTCTTGCTATCGAGGCTTATCATAAGGCTCGAGAAGATGCAATAAAAATGCACCGGGACATTATGGCGGAGCTTGAGACCGAACGCAGAGTAACACGCTCGGTACTTGAAGGATCACCTGTGGGCATAGTGCGTCTTTCTCCTGAGCTCAATTGCATAGAGTTCAATAATGAGTTTTGTGAGATGCTTGATATCGCCAGGCGCGAACCTGTTACCGGGCGAAGTTTGCTTGAGCTGGCGCCGAAACTGGATGTTTCATCTTTTTATGAGGTGCTCGAAAGCGGCAAACCTTTCAGGCAGGATGCCCAATATCTCAATTTGAGCAGGAACGAACACAGCACAAAAACCACTTACTGGGATATAGCAATCTGGCCGGTGCGCGATAATAAAAGCGAAATCATAGGCATCATCGCTATGTTCGGAAGTGCGACAGAGCGCGTTTTATTGCAGCAGCAAAGAGAAGACTTTGTAGCCACTTTGACCCATGACCTTAAAACCCCAATATTGGCCGCCAATCGTGCAGTCAAATTATTGATGGAAGGTGATTTTGGCAATATTAGCGAAGCTCAAGTGACTATTCTTCAGACCATACATGAAAGTAATGAAGCTTTGTACAAACTTGTGACCACACTTCTGGATGTTTATCGCTTTGACAGCGGTGCTAAAAATTTGCATTTCACTTTTCATGATTTACCTGGATTGTTGAACAAAATTTTGGATGAGTTGAAACCGCTCGCCAATCAAAAAAATATAGAGCTGGTGCGCAACATTCCCGCCGACGCAGGCCAAATATTGTGTGATGTGGAAGAATTCAGACGCCTTATCCAGAATGTGGTGGACAATGCCCTTAAATACACCGGCAGCGGTGGCAGAATAGAATTGACTCTTTCAAGCGAAACTGACAAATGGACTTTCAATATCAAAGATACAGGGCGAGGCATTTCAGCCGACGATAGGCCTAAATTGTTTCAGCGCTTCTGGCAGGCGGCAAGCTCTAGCGGCAGATACTATGCAAGCACCGGACTGGGACTTTATTTGTGCCGAAAAATTGTCGAGCTGCACGGTGGACAAATATGGTGTGAAAGTGAAATAGGAGTGGGCAGCACTTTTTCTTTTACTATTTCAAAAAAACTGTCCCCTTCTATTGATATAGCTTCAAAATAAAGAACTGTTTCTTACAGCCACTGTAACACGATCTCTTCCTTCTGCTTTTGCCTTATAGAGAGCGGCATCTGCAGCTCTTACCAGCTCGTCTGCTGAGTCGCCGTGATTCGGATATGAAGAAACTCCGATAGATAAGTTGATGGCAGGTAGTGTCTGGTTATTACATTTGACTTCCAATAATTGGACATTTTTACGCAATAGTTCAGCACGCTTTTCGGCATTTTCAACTGATGCGCCAGGTAAAAGGATTATGAATTCTTCGCCTCCGTATCTGCAAACCACATCACTTCCACGAATTTCGCGCTTAAAGAAATGTCCCAGTTCAGCCAGGACCGCATCACCTGCTTCGTGACCAAAAGTATCATTGAAATTTTTAAAATGATCGATATCCAGCATTAACACGCTGAATGGGCTCGATGTTCTACGTGAGCTGATTAAGCCCTTATTGAAGAATTCCTCCATATAACGTCTATTAAATAATCCGGTCAAAGCGTCATGCACCGACATCTCCTGCAATTGTTTGCGCAGTTTTAAATTAGCCAGTGCCAGAGCAGAGTCTCCTGCAAGTCTTGTCACCAGCTTTTGAATATCTTCGTCAATAGGCGACGACCACTGTACATGCATGATTCCATATATTACACCTGACAGCACAAGCGGCACGCATAAGCAACTGACCACTTCAGAATCTACATGGTGGCAGCGCGGACCAGGTTTATTACTGTCATAAAAATGAGCTTGACCGCGTCTTATCGACCAGCAATCATTGACAGGAAAACCGACCGTATCGGCTATTTGGCGGCCCCAGCGTGCCTGAGTCATCAGCCAGTTTTTTGAGTCTTTTAAAATGGACAATTCACCTGATGATTCAGGAAACAGTTTTGCGCTGAACTTGGCCACAACTTCAAATGCTTCTTCGTCTGTGACACAGACTTGCAAATATTCACCTAATTGAGTCAACAACTCCATTTGTGAAGCATTAGTCTGGAGCTTCTTTGTTTTAGAATGCAGTTGCAATTGTGCTTGTTTGCGTTCGGTTATGTCTCTGACAATGCCTATGGCATTCCATTTATCGCTTAATTTAAAAGAAGATACAGCCAGTTCAATTGAAACAGCGCTGCCGTCTGCTCTAAGTGCTTCAAGCTCCACTGTTTTTCCGATTATGGGACCGCGTCCGGTTTCGCTGAATTCTTTCAATGCTTCGGCGCATTTATCT
>CAZEQP010000359.1:0-4481 GCA_964514345.1 uncultured Candidatus Obscuribacterales bacterium | reverse complement strand
ACCTCAGAATGGCTGGACCAAAACCAGCTGCCTTACCGCTTGGCGACACCCCAATATATCTAATACTGGGCCAGATATGAATTTTAATAAGTCCAAAGCCTACATGTCAACGACATCTAACTTGATTTGAAGCTCTAATAAGCTGGTTGGGTTCTATTTTTATGAATTGCCGTTCATTCCGGCTTTGACAATCTTAGCCTCGCTCATCAAAGAGCGGGCGAATGCCAGCGCGCTTTCCTTCTCGGCTCCACTTGCCATTGTAGCCAGAGCCTTCAATTTGTCCTTATCTTTCAGATTCTGGAAATGTATTTTGGTTGTGTGCTCGTCCTGCTCTTTTTGCACCTGCAAGTGATTGTCGGCCACAGAAGCAATCAACGGTTGATGTGTAATGCACAACACTTGATGAGATGCAGCTAATTGGCAAAGCTTATCCCGTATTTGCTGAAGCACCGCTCCGCTTGTCCCGGCGTCGATTTCATCAAAAATAATTGTGCTCACTTGATCAAAACGAGCAAAAACCACTTTTAAAGCCAGAATGACTCTTGAAAGTTCACCGCCTGAAGCCACTTTGGACAGAGGCAAAAGCGGCTGTCCGGGATTGGCTGAAAAATGGAAGTCAACCCGGTCCAGACCGTTAGGACCAAGTTCATCAAGCTCGTCCAGTTGCATGATGAATCTAGACTTCTCCATGCCCAGTTCTTTCAATTCGCGACAAACTTGATCACTCAGCTCTTGAGCCAAAATTTTACGCCCGGCGCTTATCTTTTGCGCTACTTGTTTACATTCGGCAAACAATGCTTGAGCCTGTTCGGTCAGAAGATTGATTTCTTCCTTGTTGTTTTCCAGCTCTTGCACTTCGGTGGCCAGCTTTTCTTGCCTGCTCAAAGCATCCGCCAGTGCCGGTCCATATTTTTTCTTAATCGAAGACAATAAATGCAACCGATCCTCGACTTCATTCAGTCGCTGGGGATTAGCTTCCAGATTTTCTTTAGAGCGACGCAACATTTTGCCCACCTCGTCAAGCGAGGCCAGTATTTCTTGCAAAGTCTCAGAACATTCAGTCAGACCATGATCAAATCGTGCCGCTCTTTCCAGCTCTTTTAAAGCTTCGCAAACAGCATCGTAAGCCGCTTTATCATCCCCTTGAGTGTCTGTGCCTTCGTACAAAAGTGCCATTGAAGTAAAAACCGCTTTTTCGATCGAAGCTAAATTGGATAATTTATGCTTTTCTTTATCCAGCTCCTCCCACTCACTTTCTCCTTTAATTTCGGCCTGCTCCAATTCACTCAATTGAAAGCGGGCAAAATCCAGGCGTCTGAGTCGTTCTTCTTCGTCCATCTGCAGCTCACTGCATCTTTTTTTGATTGACTGATATCGAGAAAAAACAGTGGCGTATTTTTCTGAAAGTTGCTGATGTTTTTTATCCCCGATAGCATCCAGCATCAAGAGCTTGGTGTTGCCGGCAAACAAAGTTCGGATTTCATGCTGAACATGAAAAGTAAGCAGAAGATTGCGCAGTTCCTGAACTATGGAGACATTTACCACTGTTCCGTTGATTCTGGAGCGTGAACCGCTGGTGGTGACTTCTCGTGCCACCAGAAGTTCTTTGCCGTCCTGTTCGGCGTCAAGCAATTCATTTTGCTTCAACCAGGCCCAGACCAGACTTGATGGCTCAAAAACTGCTTCAATTGAAGCTTTCGCACATCCGTGCCTAATATTGGAACTCGCGCACTTTGCACCAAGTACGATATTAATGGCATCAAAAACGATTGATTTTCCGGCCCCGGTTTCACCGGTGAGAACATTTAATCCGGAATGCCAGTCCAGACTGACGTTCTCGATTAGAGCGAAATCTCTGATGCAAATACTTTTAAGCATATTTTGTATATAAAAGTGGTGTCACACGTGATACTGATACCAGAATTAACACCAGTATAATGCTTGCAAGAAATTTGTGAAGTCCAAAGCGGACTTCAAATCGGACAAAGTGAAAAGCCCCTCTTGTCTGTTTATAAAAACACAACCGATAACGGATATGTTTTGCTCAAAAGTTATTTGGCCGAAGCGGTGACAGGAGCCGGAATCAAGGCGTGCACGCTGATTTGATGGGCCACTTGCTTGGCGATATTGGAAAAAGCTTGAGCAGTGGCACAATCAGGATCGCTATGGGTTATGGGATCTCCTTTGTCTCCACCTTCGCGCACTCTTGGATCCAGCGGAATTTCACCCAGAAAAGGAACCTTGCTGTCTTCTGCCAGTTTTTTTCCGCCTCCGCGACCGAATATTTCATACTGCTCGCTTGAGCCCGGAGGCTGAAAATAACTCATATTTTCAACAAAGCCCAGAATTGGCACAGACATTTGATTGAACATGGCAAGTCCGCGACGCCCGTCAAGAAGAGCAACTTCTTGCGGAGTGGTAACAATAATTCCGCCTGAAAGTTTGGTGGCTTGCGCCATGGTCAGTTGCGCATCACCTGTACCTGGGGGCATGTCCACTATCAAATAATCCAGCTCGCCCCATGCTACATCGGTCAAAAACTGGCGGATAGCACGGTCCAGCATAGGTCCGCGCCAGATGATGGGAGTGTCTTTGGCCACAAAGAACGCCATAGAAACACATTTGATGCCGTAATTTTCAGCCGGTATGATGCGATTGTCTTTGCCCATGGGCTCGTAATCCGAGACCCCAAGCATAATAGGACAATTGGGACCGGTGATATCCGAGTCCAGAAGACCGACTTTGGCGCCCAGACGAGAAAGAGCCACAGCCAGATTGATAGACACTGTGGTTTTGCCCACTCCGCCTTTGCCTGAAGTGACGGCGACAATGTGTTTTACACCTTCAATAGTTTTCTTTTCGTTCAGGGTCCGGACCTGGGCATCGGTTGTAATAGTGATTTCTTCACAACCTGGAATTGCTTCCAGGGCAGCTTTACAGTCGCCCTCAATTTTTTCTTTGAGCGGGCACGCCGGAGTTGTCAGGGTAAGCTTGAAAGCAATTTTGCCGCCGTCTATTTTGATTTCGGAGACCATGCCAAGACTTACTATATCTTTGTGCAAGTCTGGATCCATTACTTTCGAGAGAGCTTCCTCTACTTGCTTTTGGGTGATTTTCTTGCCAAACATGCCAAACCCGCCTTTTAAAAAAACAGCCTAATCTTATTTTCTATAGATGATACATTTTAATAACCGGTCAACCTGGGATCATAATCAAATATTCCATTTAGATATATAACTAATGGCTCCTCTGGCTTCCACCCTCCTTTTTTCTTTTACTATTTTTCTCTCGGCAGCCATCATGTTCTTGCTGGAGCCGCTTGTTGCCAAAATTCTTTTACCCTTTCTGGGCGGGTCGTCTCTGGTTTGGAATACCTGTGTGGTTTTCTTTCAATGCGTGCTGCTTACAGCCTACGCTTATGCCCTTTTATTGAATCTTCCTCAGATTCCCAGGTCCATTAGAATTGCTCTGCATATCCTTTTGCTTGGATTGAGTTGTTTCTGGCTGCCCATCAGAATCGAGCCGGTTTCAATTTTGACCTCGGACGAACATCCTTATTTTTATTTGTTTTGCACTCTGGTCCAAACAATAGGCCCCTTGTTTTTCATTCTGGCGAGCACTGCCCCGCTTTTGCAAAAATGGTATGTGGCAAGCTCAGGCGCTTTTTCAAAGGACCCTTATATCCTTTATGCAGCAAGCAACGCCGGAGCCTTGCTTGGATTGATTGCTTATCCATTTGCAGTGGAGCCCAATCTGGGATTGAAAGAGCAAACCGGTCATTTGTCCATTGCTTACGCTGTTTTTTGTCTGTTGCTGCTTGCTTGCTCAGTCGCATTTGTCCGCAGCAAAGAGGCTCTGGAGCCGGATTTGGAATATTCTAGAAAACCAAAACCCGGGTTCAAACTTATAGGCAGCTGGTTTTATTTCAGTTTTTTGCCGGCCAGCCTTGTGCTCGGTCTCACTTCTTATGTGACAAGCGAACTGTCATCCATTCCTCTTTTCTGGATTTTGCCTTTATCTCTATACATCCTTTCATTCGTGTTTGCCTTTTCACGTTTTCCGTCAAAAATCATTCCCGCCCTGAGCATTATTACTTCAATATGTTTGCTCACTCTGCTTGCATTTTCTTTTAACACTTACATTTCAGAAAGAGAAACAACAACACTTGGTGGATTTGTCACATCAGGCATATCATTTCACCTGATTTGTCTGTTTTTACTCAGTCTGACATGTCATGCCAGAATTGCCGACTCTCGCCCCCACCCGCAACATCTGAATTTGTTTTATCTGGTTATTGCCCTTGGTGGTGTTTCAGGAAGCGTGTTCAACACCTTTGTCGCCCCCCTTGCATTCAACGACTTTGTTGAATACCCGCTTGCCCTGGCAGCTTGTGCTGTAAGTTTGCTTTGCGCCAACATTCCACCCCGGATGAAATCGGCTGCGGCACTCTTCACATCATTCGCCACGGCATCATAGGAGGT
>CAZEQP010000358.1:0-4486 GCA_964514345.1 uncultured Candidatus Obscuribacterales bacterium | reverse complement strand
CCCACGCGCAGGTTCGGGTCCGCCCGTTCAGCCACCCATTCGATGTCTTGCGGACAACCGAAACGCCTGTTAATGCGTCTTGCCAGACGGTCAATCTCTTTCAGTTGTTTCAAACTTATTGAACAGAATTCAGAATTATCGACCACTTCAATCTGGTTTCTTTTCACTTTATATGTGGAACCAGAAATTTCGCCTGAAGCCAGTTTTTCCCCTAGACCGGCTGTACAAGTGATAAAAGTAGCCGCCTCACCTGTAACAGGATGTCTGCTGAATGCAATTCCCGAAACAGTGGCTTTGAGCATCGGCTGAATCAAAACTGCCGGCGGCAAAGACTTTTCTTTGCCCATGTTTTTGCAATAAGTTTCTATTAGTTTTGAATTATTTGAATCGGACACAGTTTGAACTGCGCTTTCAAGTTCTTTCATCGAAATATTTAGAAGGGTCTTGTACTGCCCGGCAAAAGAGGCATCTTGCAAGTCTTCCTGGCATGAAGAAGAACGAACGGCAAAAAGACTTTCTTTGATGAAAAGACAATTTTTAAGCAACAATTTTGCCAGATCATTTTTATTGTCTAAAATATAATCGGCAGTGAGCACCACGCTTGCCGGAACTCGAAATCCTGACTTTTCAAGCAAGAGCAAATTGGCTGCTTTAGAGCCAATATTGTTTGTGTCTTCAGACTGAGTTTTTAAAATAATCATTTCAACTCCCCATCCTTTGTACAAGAAATGGCACCAATCCCAGTGAAAGATATGTGCACAAAACAAACAAGCTGGAAGCCGTTTCAATACGAGAGGCCGATTTTTTGTCTTGATGAGCCAGAAAAAATACCCCGGTCAAAAAACACAGAGCAAAGGACGGAAAAATGAAAGATACAAAATTGAGCACATTACTGGATTGAAACACAGTCAGAAAAGCAAATACAGAACAAGCCAGCACCGCTGTAAAAAAGACAGTGATTGCAGTTTTTGCACCCAATAAATTAGTGTATGAATTACTGCCTTTAAAATCTTCAGCCGGGCTTTTCACCTTGCGTCCTATTTCCAACACAAGACCTAGAAAAAAGCTTGTGGCATAAAATGTAAGCAAAGTTGGTGACGGCACAAGATGATTGCTCAACCAGTGGCAAGATGTGATGAACACATCGACACACAATAGAACCAGCATGTGCAAAAAAGTGTATATAAGAGGATGACGGCTGAGCCATTCTTTGACAAAAAACTCATGGTGCATCAAAAACAAGTAGGTCCAGCAGGCAATCAAAGGTACAAGATGAGCAGGTCCAAGCAGGAGAACCAGAGCGACCTGGGCAAGCGCAAGTACCGACCCGGCAGATTTCAATTCATGTAATGTAATCAAACCTCTGGGCACAGGACGGCCTGGATAATGAATCAGGTCTGACTTGTGGTCTTTGATTTCGTCTGAAATTCTGAGCTGGAAGAAAAAGAAAAGAGTGACAAAAAAAGCTACCGGGAACACTTTGAAGGGAAAAGGTGCTCCCGGTGCGGTCGTCATAACTGAAAGCGCCAGACCGGAGCCTGAAAAAGCCGCCACGATGAGGCTGTATTTGAGCACAGGGAAGCGCTCGGACTGGTAAGTGTGCCATTTTTTTAGTAGTTCCATCTTTATCCCGGAAAAAGCAAAGCCAATAACCTACCTTAATTGTAGGAATTGGCTGTTGCTTTGTTCCGGGGATCAAACACTTTGATGAGTGTTGACTTTTTACAGTTAACCGCCGTGCCAGTCAACTGTTGTGTACATCATAGTGATGTTTGCCGGTTCTTCTTCCTGGTAGATCACAAACAAATCGTCGGAACTTCCGCAGTTGGAACAAAAGTAAGCTCGATTCGGCACTTCGAGGGTCTTGCTGCAAAGTCCACAACAATAAGTGATTTTTGCATTTTTTTCATTGATCATAAGATTGCCTCCTTCCGCAGAAGTGCCGTCAAGCAGAGCGTTTTGTGAAATTATTTGTTGGGTCATATTTTCATGCTAGCATAATCGGAATAAGGTCCATGCCATCTGAAACGCTGATGAAAGGCTGAAAGGCAAATGAAAGAAATAGATCAAATAGTGGAAATATGATCAGTTTCGGAGGTGGAGCAATGAGTGTTTTAAGTGTGGCAGATGCAAGAAAATGTCCAATGCAGATTCTGTCTGAGATGGCCGAAAGTGATAACGCTCATGTGCGCATGGTAGTTGCCTTGAATCCTCAAACAGACAAGACTGTGCTGGCTAAACTTTGTACGGATCAAAATGCCGATGTGCGTTATATGCTCGCCTCGTCAAGCTATTTGCCTGTATTTCTGCTTTGGAAATTGAGAAACGATGAAAATCCGCATGTTCAATGGCGAGCGGAACTGACTTTACGAAAACTTTGTGTAATCAAATAGCCCGAGATTAGCTTTTGCTCTTTACCGGCAAGAACATATCTTTAGAGACTTTAGTTCCTTCTAGTCTGTCGGCTACTATAACCGGTGTGCCCTTCCAGACTGCGTCGTAAATACGCATGATGTCGTCATTGTGATGACGGATGCAGCCGTGGCTGGCTTCTTTGCCTATCGAGCGCGGATTGTTTGTTCCGTGCAGAACTATATTCCATTTATTAAGACGAATGGCGGCAACACCAAGTGGGTTTTTCTTATCCTTTTCAAACGGTTCGATGGTTTTCTGTTGTTTGTCTATTGATTTGGTGGGGGTCCAGCTTGGTTGCAGTGTCTTGCTTGCCACCACATATGGTCCCGGCGGCGAAGGAGTATCGTCATCGCCGATGGCGTTGTCTGCGGTGTAAACTTCATATACCGAGTCCCCGTCAAACATTTGCAATACATGAGTCTGGGTGTCAGATTTGTCGACAACGATAACTACCGGTAAATTTTTAGTCCAGTCATGATGGGCGATATTGGCAGGTAAGCTTAATACCCCTGCTTTTTCAAAAACTAAAGGTCCCGGCGCAGGATGTCTGGTCGGCGGTTCAGTCAAAACCGTATCTTGGGGAACCTGAGTTTCAAACGGTTCTTGGGTCACGGTTCCTTCCGGTTGGACTGGCTGCTCGACCGGAACTTCATCACTCGTCTGTTCAGGAACCTGAAGCGAAACTTGCTGGTTGTTATGTATCCCGCGGTTCAGATAAATGTAATAACCAAGAGCTCCTACCGAAACAAGAAGCGCCATCATCAAAAAGGTTTGAAAAAATAGTCTCATTTTTGCCGTCCCGATTTAAACCCGCTACGTATATAGCAAGGAATCGGGTATTTAATGACTGGAGGAGTAAGAGTGACTAAACACAGATTGCCTAGCGATGTTGCTTTCCCGGTTAAAGTCTCAAAGTTGCAAGAGAAGCTACTTTCTGTGCCTCAGCATTCGGAGATATCGATAATTTGTTCGTATGTCAAGGAAATGTCTCCAAGACGGCTGGAGAAAACAAAATATGGAAAATCCAATCGCATTATCAAAAACAATAGTCTAGAAATCATGAAAGCCAGCTACTCGCTCAAGGCTGTTTCTATGACTACTCCCAATGCGTGGCTAAAAGAAAACAGTTGGAAGAATAACTTCTCATATCATCGATGGGAAGTCGTTGTGCGTGCCGTTCCCACTGCAGACATACTCGCAAACCATCGGAGAACATAGCTTACTTATTTCATTTGACGGGACAAAGCTGACCTATAAACAGTACGATAGTGCCTGATGCAAAATAGCCGGCTCAATGCTCTGAGCAAGACTTACTGCTTGAGTAACTGAACTTCTGAAAGATAAGGCTCTCGAATGGCAGGGTCAAAAGTGAATTTGACTTTTATCTTGCCTGGAAGTCCAGGAGGCAAATCTATTGGACTTGAATCTTGAATTGCTCTTAAAACTTGATTCATAGGTTGGCTAGGACTCTCTTGCGCAATGTTTGAAAACTTGCCCTCTTTGTCCATCTGGAATGAAACAACCGTTTTGGGAGCTACTCCTAGAAGATCTTCCCATTTTTTTCTGATTGCTATTTGCAAATTCATCAAATATGGAGCCAGGCGTTTTTTAAAAAAGGTGTTGTAGTAGGAATTGTTTCTTGAAATAAAGGAAATGTGTTCTTGTTCGCTGGGAAAAGTAAACAATATATCGACAAAGTCGGGAGCACCTTCTGGTAATGGATAGAAGGGAGCAGCGTCTTTTACTGCTTTTCGTGCTGATTCGACTAGTATCGAGTTCTTTCCATTCACGGCCTTAATATCGCTTACTCTACCGTTTCTATGAATTCGGAATTGTATCTGGATTTTTTCAGTGTCGATTTTCACGGGAGGTAGCCACTCAAGGTAGATCCGCGTTTGTACAGTTCTCATGTATATTCCGCCCCCGCAGATACCTGGGTGAACAAAACAAGAACAGCAATCAGCTTCTCCGTAAGTAAATCGAATTGGTTCATATTTTTCAGTTTCTTCTGAAGCGGAAAGGCTGGTTGGAAAAGCCAGCATGATAATGGCAGCTAAAGTCGAAACCAGGC
>CAZEQP010000357.1:0-4488 GCA_964514345.1 uncultured Candidatus Obscuribacterales bacterium | reverse complement strand
AGTGAAAACCTGCTTAAACAGTGCTTTGTCGACTGGCAGAATGTATCCAAAGGGGCTGTTTCATTTGTTTTTACCGACTCTGAAAAAAATTCGGACATTCAGTGTTCATGGACAAATGATGCCTCCAGATTCAAAAATATTGCAGAAGCAGGCGAGACTCAGTTTTATTCCGGACGCAACGGCATAGTGAAAGGCACCATCGCTTTTCTCACCACTCCTCTTGTTGCCGATATGCCGCTTACGGTCAATCGATTAAGACTCATATTCCTGCATGAAATCGGACATGTGATTGGTCTTGCCGGACATACCAATAATCCCAAAGACGCCATGTTCTATTCAATCAATGTCGCCGATGCCTGGAAAGATCTTACAGAGCGCGACGCCAACACTGTAATCCGTTTGTATTCAGAGCCTTAAACCGAAATTTTCAAATCAGCCAGTTCTGTTTCTTTCATTTTCATGCGTCTGGCTATGACTTTATTCATCACATAATCGCAAATTATATACGTTATCAGCGAGCAGAAAGTGGCTGTGAGTGACAGAGGCAATTCCAGCTTGTCGAAAGGCGGGATGCGCTCCAGGAAAAATTTCCATCCAAGCATATATTGCAGAATCCATGTAGATGCTCCCACAAGCATCGAACAAACGGCAGGCACTTCACTTTTGGGCTTCCCGTAAAGACCGAAAGCCAGCGGAACAAACAGACCCACAAGAGTGAGGCTGTAAGCGCTTTCCAAAAGTCCGTAAGCCCGCTCGCCTGAATAAACAGTGATCAAACTGCATACAGCCATGAATACGACACAAATACGATTGAGTGTAAGTTTGTCCACTTTGTCCTGAATGTGTTTGGATTTGCACAAAATGTTCTGAGCAAGCACAGTGGCAGGAGACAGAATGGCGCTGTTAATAGTGGACATCACCGCAGACAGTATCACCACCACAAAAACAACAGCCAGCCAGGGCGGCAAAAAGTTTTTAGCTAAAGCGGGAAGCACCGACACTTCCGGACCGAGTATGAATCCTCCGGTTTTTGCCCAGAAAATGGACACCAGACCCAAAATTATCGGAAAAGATCCAAACAGAATATAGCCGGCTCCGGCTATATAACAGGCTGTTTGAGCCACCTTTTCGTCTTTAGCCGAAAACATTCTCTGCATCAGATCCTGACTGGGAATATTGCCCAGAGCTCCGGCAGTGAAAAGAGACATCCAGGTCCACAACTCACCATGATTATGGGTTGGAATGACTGTCAGCTTCTGGGGAGCGGTGGCCTGCACACAATGAATCACATTGGCAAAACCAAGAGTGATATCGCCATGACCGATACTGGCAAGGGCACTTGCAGTGAGCACTACAAGCCCCACAAGCACCAGCCAGATTTGAGTGGCATCAGTGAGAGTAACCGCCCACATGCCTCCCAACATCGTATAACCGGTGCCGACTATTGTCACAAGCAACGCACCGACATTGAGTGGAAGCCCGAAAAACAAATACAAAATCTGAGCCAGCGCCACAAACTGAGCTGCTATCCAGCCAAAAAAGCTGGGCACCATAATCAGTGCAGACACAACCTCAGCCGCCTGTCCGAATTTGATGCGGAAAAAATCGGACAGTGTGGTGATTCCCATTTTCCAGAGCGGCTTGGCAAAGAAAAATCCGGCAATTAACAAACATACACCTGCACCCAGGGGGTCCAGCGAAATTTGTTGCATTCCATTGTTTGCCACTTCGGTGGAAACGGTCAAAATGGTGCCGGCACCAAACCAGATGGCAAGCAAAGCCGGCCAGGAAAGCCAGATGCCCAGGCGTCTGCCCGCCACTACATAATCTTCTACATTCTTGATGCGACGCTCGGCATAATAGCTGATGGCATACACAAAAATGATGTATAGAATAATGACCGTGCCAAGCAAAAGCTTGAAGTCATTGTTTATGTAATTAGACCCCTCCACGAACGCTACTTGCCTGTGTAAGCGGGTGTGCGTTTTTCAACGAAAGCTTTGACGCCTTCCTGGAAATCATCCGAACGTCCGGCAATTTCTTGCAGACTGGCTTCATACTCGAGCAATTCTTCCAGATCCGGAAATACAGCTCGGTTGAATGCGCGCTTGGTGAGCGCAAATGCTTTAGTCGGTCCTTTGGCCAATTTCAGTGCCAGCTCCATTGCCACACTTAATACTTCTGTATCTGCCACCACCTGGTTAACAAGTCCATACTCAAGGGCTTGTTTAGCCGATAATTTATCTGCAGTCAGCATAAGCTCAAATGCTCTGGTGGGATTGAGCAAACGGGGCATAAAGAAAGTCGAACCTGAATCAGGCACCAGACCTACTTTGGTGAATGACTGAATAAAAGATGTGCTTTCGGCCACAATGCGAAAATCACAAGCGAAGGCAAGACTGGCTCCGGCACCGGCAGCCACTCCGTTTACCGCTGCCACCACCGGTTTTTCCATGCGGCGCAGTTTTGTTATGAGTGGATTGTATCTTCGTCTTATTGAGTCGCCAAGCGAAGGACGCTCACCCATTTCCTGGCTGATGCT
Source organism: uncultured Candidatus Obscuribacterales bacterium (assembly GCA_964514345.1). GTDB lineage: Bacteria > Cyanobacteriota > Vampirovibrionia > Obscuribacterales > Obscuribacteraceae > Aved-18. Next base: position 1,946 of record CAZEQP010000357.1, on the reverse strand, counting down.
GCGACTTTGCAAATCTTGTCCGGCGCAAAATCCACGACCGGCTCCGGTCAGAACTATGGCTTTTACATCTTTGTTCTTTTCCATTTCTTTCAGCACATCTTGTAACTGGAAAGTCAGCTCATCATTGAATGAATTGAGCTTGTCCGGTCTGTTTAGTGTAATAAGACCAACACCGTCTTTTATTTCAGTGAGAAGCGCTTTTTCTGTTTCTGACATGATTGAATCGACCCTCCAAAACTCTAAAAATTATGCGTAAGAACTAGCGCCCCGAAAATGTGGGCTGACGTTTTTCCAAAAATGCTTTCATGCCTTCTTTCTGGTCTTCAGACGAAAAGAGCATATAAAAGTTTTTGCGCTCGAACATAAGACCTTCCGAGATGGGCGCATCATAAGTCTTGAGCACAGACTCTTTAGCCAGACGCACAGCCACAGGAGATTTTTTGGCAATTTCACGGGCCATGGCTTTGCCTTCTTCCAGATACAGTTCAACCGGCACCACTTTATTGACAAGACCGAGCTGCAAAGCTTCCTGAGCGCTTATTGATTTTCCTGTAAGAATCATTTCCATCGCTTTGTGTTTGCCCACAACCCGGGTCAAACGCTGAGTGCCGCCGGCTCCAGGAATTACACCTATATTGATTTCAGGCTGACCAAGCTGGGTGGATTCAGAAGCGACGATAATGTCGCAATTCATCATAAGCTCGCAGCCGCCGCCCAGAACGAATCCGCTGACGGCACAAACGATAGGCTTTTTGATATTGCGTATACGGTCCCAGGTGGCAAAGCGGTCTTTAAGCATGATGCTTATTGTGGTTTCGTCAGACATTTCTTTGATGTCGGCGCCGGCAGCAAATGCACGCTCATTGCCTGTCAGAACTATCGAGCGAATAGAGTCTTTATTGTCAAACGCCTCAAGAGCGGTGACCAGCTCATCCATCAATTCATGATTGAGCGCGTTCAATACCTGGGGACGGTTAAGTTGGACAATGCCTACGGCTCCATCTTCTTCGACAATAATGTTTTTGTAAGTCATGACACTCCTACCTAAATTGATTTACCGCAGTTTCCGCAAAATTTATTTGTTTGTAGATTTTGACTCTGGCAGCTGCCGCATATTTTCTCGGCTTGCCCGGCTCGCTCACGCAGACCTTTATAGTCGATATGCGTTTTGTCTTTAAAAGCACGAATGCCTTCAAAAGTTTCCGGAGCGGCAGAGTGCAAAGTCAGCCAGTCGCGGGCATGACCAATGGTCATGGACCAGGAAAAGTCACGCCAGAAATTCAACTGTTGTTTGGTGTAACGTGTGCACTCAGGCAATTTGTTGTAGAGCTTTTCAGCCAGCTCGGCCACTGCTTGATCAAGCATTGAAGCCGGCACCACTTGATTCACCAGTCCCCAATCAAGAGCCATATAAGCGTCAATAGGCTCGCACAAGAGCAACATCTCGCGGGCGCGGCGGTCGCCTATAATGAGCGGCAACCACTGGGTGGCGCCACCGGCGGCGACACTACCCCGAGCGGCTCCAACTTGTCTGATGGTGACATGACTGGCTGCAATAGCCAGATCACAAGCCATATTCAATTCATTGCCGCCGCCCACCACCATACCGTTCAATCTGGCGATTGTAGGCTTGCCGATATTACGCAGCCGGTCGTGCATTTCTACAAAGGCATACATCCATTTGTAATAATCGTTAGGCTTGGTCAAAACATACTCGTCTTGCTCTTTCAAATCAGCCCCTGTACAAAAGGCTTTGTCGCCGGCGCCTGTTATGACCACTACAGCCACCGAATCATCATGAGCGCAATCTATATAAGCGTCGCCCAACTCTTTCAGTGTGACCAGATCAAAACAATTGAGACTGTCTGGACGATTGATTGTAATCGTTGCCGTGTAGCCTTTTTTCTCATAAATGATTCGTTTGAAATCAACAGAAGCAGGTTTTG
>CAZEQP010000356.1:0-4488 GCA_964514345.1 uncultured Candidatus Obscuribacterales bacterium | reverse complement strand
CTCGCCCCATTCTTGCTCGAACATATGAACAAGAGCCTGGTTGTTGAGTTTGTTTATACAATGCTTGGTGGGTTGCATATCTTTGGGGAAAGAAAGCATAGGCTCAATTGTGGCGGCGCTTATATAGCGCAGTCCTTGGGGATAATCGAAATCCAGCTTCACCGGCTTGTTTCCGGCAAGCACATAGCCCCAGTCGCCGAACGAGGGAACATAAGCATGATAAGGCAAGGTTTTATAACCGACTGCCTCCAGCGTGTTGACCACGCACCAGAAGGAGTTTTTGGCGTAATAAGGAGAAGTGCTTTGAATGACCACAAGTCCGTCGGGCTTCAGAACTTTTTTCAGAGCATTATAGAAAGTATCGGTGTAAAGTTTGCCCAGTGAAAAATTGCTCGGATCAGGAAAATCGACACAAATAAAATCAAACTGCTCTTTAGATTTGCGTAGCCAGACAAAAGCGTCGGCATTAATGACTTTGACTTTAGGGTTGCTAAGTGAATGATCATTCAGGCGCGAAAAAGCTTCCTGATCTCTGAAAATCTTAGTCATCTGCTCATCCAGATCGACAAGAGTGATTTGTTTCACTGACGGATATTTCAACAGTTCACGTACAGCCATGCCGTCACCGCCACCCAGAACCAGGATGTTTTCAGGGTCTTTAAGACTTCCCATAGCCGGGTGGACAAGTGCTTCGTGGTATCTATACTCGTCTTTTGAGCTGAATTGCAAATTGCCGTTCAAAAACAGCTTTATGTCTTTGCCACCGCCTGTAATTACAATCCTTTGATAAGGCGTGGAAGTGGAATAAATAATAGAGTCTTGATAGCTTGATGCCTCAGCCAGTGAAGTAAGCTTGTCTGCAAAGGCGAAGCCTCCCACCAGGAAAATAACAAGACCGACTCCGGCTGTGCGTAGAGTGTTGAGCCAGGGCAATTCATTTCTGAAAATGTGAATAGTCCACAGTCCTACACCCACGTTTAGCAGACCGAACAATAAAGACGATCGAACCAGCCCTAAGTATGGAACAAGCACCAGAGGGAACAAAAGTGAAGCCAAAAGAGCACCCACATAATCGAAAGTGAAAATCTTGGACACCAGATCTTTGAATTCAAGCTTGTCTTTCAAAATACGCATAAGTAAAGGAATCTCAAGCCCGATGAGGATGCCTATTATGCCGACCAGCGAATACAGCAAAATACGGAAATTTTCCACATGCTCAAAAAGGAAGAATAAAAGAGCAGCTGAAATTCCACCTATAAGTCCCACGATTAATTCAACCTGGACGAAAGTGAGAACAAGCCTTTTCTCTACGTATTTGGAGAAGAAAGAGCCTATCCCCATAGCGAAAAGATAAACCCCAATCACAGTCGAAAACTGAGTGACAGAGTCGCCCAGCAAATAACTTGCCACAGTACCTGCAATTAGTTCATAAACCAATCCGCATGTGGATATGACAAATACAGTGATTAAAAGAGCGTATGTCATTTTTTATTTAGCCGTGAATGGCAGAGGAAATGATCAATCCCAGAGCGATTATCATCGCGGCGGCAGAGATGGCAAGCGGCATATTTTTTTCGATGGTGATTTCTTTCCATAAGTCGCCTGGTGTAATTTTGTCGAATACCCAGGTTGAAAAAATCAGAATCAAAAGGCCGAGCAGCGAATACACCACTGCCGCCACCAGATATTTAAATGAAAAGACTTGTTCCACGTTTTTCTCCTTTTTATTTGTGTTGCGGTCCGCCGGTAGGCTTGGTATGAGCGCCGGCCTCCCAATCAAAAAATAGTGAGCCAGATTGTCCGTAAGTGAAAAACATTACGAAAATGGCAATTGCAGTAGTTATGTATAAAGGAATCATTTTTTTACTCGCTTGCTTGATAAGGTGAATAGTCGCTTTGCGACCAGCGTGAAACTTCAAAATGCCGCATATTGAGCCAGGAAATGACCGGCAAAATTGAGAGCCAGAAAAGACACCACATAAAATTAGCCCAGCTGGGAATATCTCGGTCCACACTCAAGGTGAAGCCTCTGGTGCCGATTGATTTGAAATCACCGGATTCGGTGTCGAAGTTTATGTAATATTTCCCGCCCGGAACACCGGACAAAAGAATGCTCTGTGAGCTGCTGCCCTCAGACCAGGACTCGCCCCCGTCATAGCCGTGATAATATTCGCAAGTGCGTTCAAAATAGTAAGTGTCGCCTGTTTCGTCATTCACCATTTCGCCTGAAATATAAAACCAGCTGTTGTCGACAGAAGCGTTGAAGGTGATGTTGACATTGGCCTTGTCTTTGAGCAGTTCAAAAACAGGTGTAGTGGTGTCAGTTGTCTTTCCGTTCATCTGAAATTGATAATTTTGCTGCAATGCCGAGTAATTCAGACTTTTGGACATGATTACAAATTGCATGCTGAAAAGAGAGATTATGGCGATTATCCAGAGCCATTTCATTTTGGCCCATACTTTGGTGGCAGGTGAAGGCTGATTAGGCGCAACGCCAAAGGGCATGGCCATTGCGTCTACCTTAAAAGCTTCTTTTACCGTATTTACATCTACATATTCAGACCGGCTCCAGATAAGCTCTTTATTGTCCCACTCATTGGAGAGCATATAAGGTGGGCAGATATAGTCGGTCATCCATACTTCGGAATTGGTTTTAACTTTCCAGTAAAATTCTCCCAGCACATAAGCCACCACCGCATGTCCTGAGTAAAAGATTTTATAGCGATCTTCTTTGAAATCTACATGGTTGACCATTACCCGCTCAAGCGCCGCTTTGGATGAAAACGGCTTGTCTTTGAGCATGGTGACAAAGGACCAGTGACCGTTATTTCTGGTCAGAAAACGATATCCATAGTATGGATTGAAAAGCAAATATTCTTCCCAGGAATAGCCGGAAAGCTTGTCTTTGCGAATAATAAATCCGGTCACTTCCCAGAGCTTATCGAATAATTTGCCTCGCGTGCCCAGCTCGATCAGGGGCTGGTATTCTTTGGTCTTATCCCAGTATTTGGAAAGAATACGATAGTTCTGGTCAGTGATGTCGATTACGACTTTGCAACTGGGGCAGGCGATGGAAAGTGATACGCCGGGGTATTTGATTTGCACGGGTGCACCACATCTGGTGCAGTCAAAGGTTCTGGCCTTGTATTTCGGTTTTTCTGGTTTTTCCGGTTTGTCAGCCATTACCAGCCTTCAATCTCCCTCAAATTATGGAATTTGAAATCATCGAATTCCTGATAGCCCCCGGCATAAACACGCACTTCAGATTTGCCGTATTCAATTGTGGCCATTTGCAAATCAGGTCCGGTCAAATCAATCGAGAGTGATTCGCGTCCTTTAGGAGCATTGACCGGAAGCTCGCCTTCACTTACCAGGCAACGCACTTCATGAATATCTTCCACCTGAAAAACGCCTTTGTTTTCAAAGTCTATCAGGCGGCCCGCTTTTATATTTGAAGCTTGATCCCGCGGCGGTGCCAGATTTTCGTGCAGTGGAAAACAAACGGCGTAAAAGCCTTGCGCTTCGGCAAGCCAGCCTTCACGTTCTTTGCCTTCGGCAAAATAAAGGTACCATTCATTCCAGAAGCCGTCGTCGTATGCGATTTTCATCCGCCCGATTATTTCAAAAGCTTTGCCTTTGTATTTACCGGTGGTGCCGATTTGTAAGGGAGTCAAATCATCTTGAAGTTCAGCCATTTTTCCCACCGCTTCCAGATCCATGTCATGCCTGACCAGAGTGGACCGGCAATAACTGCAAACGGCAAAAACGGACGCCTTTGATTTAAAGGGCACGCTGGCGCCGCAAGAGGGGCAGGAAAGACTGAGCATTAAGAGATTCTCTTGAGCACTTCAGCTTTTTTTGCTTCAAACTCTTCTTTGGTGAGAATGCCTTTCTCATGCAAAGCTTGCAATTTTTCAAGTGTTTTGAAAGGGTCTTCTTCGCCGCTGCCGCCGCCTGAGCCGACCTGACCAAAAGCCTGACCGATCATTTGTCCGGCTCCCAGTCCGGCTCCGATTCCGGCCAGTCCGCCTGAATTCTGAGCTGCATCTTTGATAGAATCGGCAGCTTGGAATTGGGCGTATTTTTTCAAGTCTCCGACAAGGTTCATTGAAGACTGCTTGTCCAGATATTCTTGCAATTCCTCAGGCAGTGCCAAGCAGCCATGCCGGGCAGAATTGTTCTTAAATCGCCTACGCATACATGGCGCATACCATTGCTACTGAAGCTGTTTCCGAAAGCACGGTTCATTCACATGATCCGCGATCCTTACGATCTTTACCCTTCAACCGTTCACCTTTGGCGCTCTTTGTCACGCGCCCAGGGTTTGCAAAAGCCAAATCAGTCGATTCTTGAGGACAGGGTCTTCAACGTGTTTGAGCACATGCACACGCGCCTAGAAGCGACTGCACACTTGGTACCTGAAAACCAATGGGCCGAATGCCGCTATGAAGACCTGATGGCTCACCCCCTAAAAACAATAGAGGGTTT
>CAZEQP010000355.1:0-4491 GCA_964514345.1 uncultured Candidatus Obscuribacterales bacterium | reverse complement strand
TTGCAAAAATGGTTGGGATTTCAACCAAAGACCTAGTCGAAAAAATACACCAGATAGCCGGCATAAATGAAAAATACAAAAAGGTGGCAGAAGCAGAAGTTGAGCTTCCCGTCTCAGCCAAAGAACCACCAGAATGGTTATGGAAAGCCGACCCCGACTCAATTAAATGGGTAGACGTTTTGCCTATTGATGAAGTCTCAGGCGACCCCATGCCGCCCATTAATATTGCCGTGAATCAAAGTGAGCACGGTCAAATCGTAGGCATCAAGCACAAGTGGGAGCCGCAGCCTCTGTACGATATCTGGCACCAGCGCGGCTTTGAGTTCTGGTCGCACCAAGAAAGTCCGGAGGAATGGCACATTTTTGTTTATAGACCGATCGTGTTTAATTAATATCCTATACGTAAAATCACTGCTTTCTGTATAAACAGATTCTGATAGCTTTGTAGTAGAGGAAGCTATGAAGGAAAGGACGTCTATTTGTCTAATGCTTGTTTTGCTGGGAGCGCTCATGGGCGCGAGTCTGATGCCGTGGGCGAAACGGACTTTACCGGCGTTTATTCCGTATTTTAATTTCAAACAGCAAAAGGTTAAGTACCCTGAGAAATATTTGGTTATCGATAAATCCGGAAAGGTTGTTTTAGAAACAAATGCACACCTGGAAGGAAATTTCTCTGAAGGGCTGTGCTCGTTTTCGGTTGAAAAAGGAAACGAAAAGCTCTTCGGCTATATGGACCTGTCAGGAAAAGTCGTAATCGAGCCTCAGTTTGACTATGGTTGTGATTTTTCTGAAGATCTGGCTATTGTCTTATTGTCCAAAAGGCAGTACGGGATCATCAATCACAAAGGCGATCTGGTCCAGCTGTATTGGCCCTGGGAATACCAATATTTGGGCGATTTCAAAAATGGAAAAGCTGGTGCTACCCGTAACTTCTGGGGGAGTTGTCAAAATGGTTCAATTGACAAAGATGGCTCATTTACAAAAGATCCCGATCCGCCTAAAAATCGTCCATTGATGATGGCAAAAGTGAAGGGAGTGGTCGCCTTTGCAGAGAATGGTTTATGGGGATATGAGAAAGATGGGCAAACAGTAATTTCTCCAAAATTCATGGTAGCTCAGCGCACACTAGATAAGGGACGAGCTTTCTGTGCCGTGAATGTATCAAACTTGCCAAATCGTACAATTCGATTTTCTCCTGCATTTACCCGATATGTAACGCTCTCCGAGCCAGTGCCAAAGAACTGTTTTGAGCCGTTAGCTGCTGGAGATTTCATTGTTGATTTGAAATATGGATTGATTGATGAATCCGGCGAATGGGTTTTGCAGCCGAAATATGATTCCATTGAAGCTGAGTTTGAAGGCTTACGAATGGTTGAATCGAAGAGTAAGTTTGGATTTATAAATGAAGATGGTGTCGAAGTTATTCCACCGAAATTCAAAGGTGCAAGACCATTCAATGAAGGTTTGGCAGTTGTTTCGATGGATGCTTTTCCAGTGCATTCCTGGCAATGGGAACGGGACGGGATTCATTCGCCCGACTGGAAAGACGGAGTATTTCCGGTTGATTTGAAAATGGCAGATCCCAGTTCATTGACTGCTGCAATAAAAGCATGTGATGATGTGATAAAGATAAAGCCGGGCAGCGCCACTATATATGGTGAGAAGGCAAAATTTCTTGCTCTTTTGGGTAAAAACGATCAAGCCCTTTTTACCATAAATAAAGCATTGAATTTGGCTCCGCTAAGACTCGATTTACTTAAAAGAAGAGGTGAAATTCTGTTGAGGTTGGAACTCTGGAAAGAAGCTGAAGCCGACTTTTCCGCATTTATTGATTCCTGGGAGTCCACTAGTGGCCGCGGCTCATGCGGTCCGCTATTCGAAAATCAAAAACGTGGATTGGCTCGGTTGAAACAAGGGAAATTCAGTGAAGCAAAAGAAGACATCTTGGTCAATGGTTCCTTTCAAAATTCCATAAATGTTTTCAGTAAGAAAGTTGATTATGGCACCACGCTCTACGGTATTTCAAAGGAAGACGTAGCCGGTATCTTTGAGAATCTGAATGATTTGGATGGAGCCAGGAAAGTTTTATTGAATACCCAGGAGGAAACACGCGATTTTTCGTCCGTCTATTGCGGATGCAAACCATCTATCTCAGAACTTAAAAGGGAACTTGCTGCAAGTATTCTAAAATTAAGACAACTGCGCAACTTACCAGACGCAAACGCATATGAATTGTTTAAAGCCAGGTCCAGTCTCGTTTCTGTTATCAAACGCGTCTTGCCATATCTTGAGTCCGGATACGATGTTCGAGAATATCATGCATTGTTGCGCCAAGAGATTCAACTTCTGGAGGAAAAACCTGAACTTGAGGATTGCGCAAACAATCGCATTCAGCGAACTTCAGAACTTTCCAACGCCAGTGTCAGCTTGAACTGCAGTTACGCTGATGTGCTCGATCCTCGAACCAATAGAAACCATCCGACTAAACGGCAAACAGCGCATTCGCTGCGTTATTTCAAACCTGGATTTGAAAATGAACCAGACGTTATAGAGTTGTATGCGGAGGGAATGCCATCTTCGGTTGCCCCGATGGCAAAAGGCTCAGAGGACTTTATCGGCTATTTTGAGCTTGTTAAATTTAGCAATCAATTGGGGTTTGTCAACGCAGCCAGGGATTATTCCAGAATAGCTCTGTCAAAGGCAAAGAACGAGGACGAGAAAAGAAAAATTGAGCTTTACGGCCAAACTTATCTTTCGCCTGATGGAATGAAAAATGGGGTAAGTTATCTTTTTCAGGTAGCTTGTGGTAATCCAAACACCGTTGATCCAAAGCGTGCTCTTGAAAGATGTGTAAATGCAGAACCACATTTTTGGTCTGCAAAAGTTGCTCTTGCCAGGCTCTATAGAGAAGAACAACAGAGTAAATTGGCTGAGAGCCAGCTGCAAAAAGTCTTAGATGAAAATCCAAACTTTGTACCTGCGCTAATTGAAATGGGTAAGTTAAAAGCTGATTTGCATAACTATGGTGGGGCTCGCAATTCTTTGGAAAAAGCACTAAAGTTAGATCCTGAAAATCAATTTGCTCAGTCTTTGCTTTCGAACATTAGTGCTGTTGCAGCCAATTAAACAAATTCTTTTTCGGCAAATAATAGCAGCCGAGCTCTTCTTCAGTTAAGGATGCCACGCGAGGATCAAGAAAATGCGGCAAGAATTCAGGAGCGTGTTCTGCCGTATCGAAGCACGCTTCGGCTATGTAAAGCTCAGCCTCTCTTCCTTGCAGATCCAGTGCTCTTGCGCGAGCACCAATCTTTCTGCCTATTGCGTTATTGGCTAAGTCTTTTTTGCGATCAAGTAGATCATCAGCCTGGACTCCATTCCAGTCACAAGTAAATTCGGCGAATTCATTGGCGCAAAATAATTTGTCCGCGACTGGCACACCTAGTTCATACGCCGCTAGGGCAGAGCCGAACATATGTTGAAAGCCGTTTACTTTTTGTCGCCAGACAATTATTTTTCCGCCCGAGTTTGGTCGTTTGAAAGTAGGGCTTCCGAATGAATTGGTAACGGGTGCCTCGGCATATTTAGGATATGTGGCTGAGAAGGGAATCAAATCGCTGCGCCCATAATGCCTGTGCATTGCCACGCTTGTGCGCCAGACGATACTCAAAACATAAACACCCAGAATAAGAACCGGCGTCAAAAACGCCGAGACTATAAGGATTATTTTCTTTTGCTGTGGTTTGATTGACGGCATTGCAATAGTATACCTAAGTGCGATTCAGTGAGCGATTCGGGCGTTAATGAACCTATTTAATTACCCTATTCAATGGATGCAATTTATAATAGTTGTATGCATAGCTTAAGCCACTTGAAGGACTCAGTCGACTTCACCAAGATAAATTGGTTGACGCTGCTCAAGTGCGGGTTTGTTTATGTGGCTTGTGCAAGTTTTGCCATATTTGTAGGCTTTCTCACGACCAGTAGTTTACAGCTGAATATTGGACTGTTCATACTTGACTGTATTGCCCCGATTGTCGCGACAGTGTACTTGTTTTTTGGAAGGAAGTTGCCGTTCTCTCTGAGCTTAGTTGTGGCTGCACCGCTATGGATCTTTGGATTTTGCTTCACGCCATTGAGTATCGCAGGAGTGGGGCTGTTTTCTTGTCACAAAATAATGCGTTTCATCGGCGTCCCACTTATAGCGGTAATGGCTCTTTTCTCTGGTTCTTTCATCTATAGTCATGTTAATTACGCGCCTTTTCTAAAAATGATGCATCAAAAGAAGATGGGCTCAAAAATTATTACCCAATATGAGTCCAGAATATGGTCAGATGAATTCACCGATTCAGCCATTACAATTGATACTCCAATTTTGCCTGGATTAGTATTCGAACAGCCATTCTGGGAATTTGAAGCAATAGATCCTGATGAAATTCAGATTCTAGATGATCACCATATTCGATATCAGAGCGAAGGAAAGCCGAAAACGTA
>CAZEQP010000354.1:0-4491 GCA_964514345.1 uncultured Candidatus Obscuribacterales bacterium | reverse complement strand
CCCAGAGCTATCACTAAAATGATGTGAGATAAGGAAAATGCAGAAACTGTCGTTAAACGTAAAAGAACGGGAATCAAAAACCCCAAATGCCATCAGACGCGAAGGCAATGTCCCCGCCACGTTGTATGGACCGGGAAGCAAGCCGGAGAATTTGCAGTTTTCTGCTTACGACTTCTCCAGACTGCCTGCTGAAGCTTTTTCGCATGTCATCGATCTGGCATTCGAGAAAGGCAAGCCGGTGGCAGCCCTCATCCGCCACGTGCAAAGAAAATCAACAACTGATTTAGTGCAAAACGTCGAATTTTACAGAGTCAGTCAAGACAAGAAATTGACTGTGGATGTACCCACCAAACATGTCGGTCAAGCACCGGCCGTGGTATTGGGTGGACAACTGCAAGAATTTGCTCAATCAGTTGAAATCGAATGTTTGCCCGGCGACATTCCTGACTTTATCGAAGTCGATTTGACCTTGCTCAAAGAAATTGAAGATTCAGTTCACTTCAGCGATTTGAAAGTTCCGGCCAATGTCAAAATCCTCAATCCGATGGATGGAATCGTTGTGAAGACCGTTTCACCTAAATCAATGAACCAGGCACCTGCTGCCGAAGCCGCTGCCGCTCCGGCACCTGCTAAGAAAGAAGACAAGAAAGAAGACAAGAAATAACTTCAGTTTTATAAGTCTTCTTCTTCAGTTTCAGAAAATGGTGCCGGGCTGTCATCGTCACTTTCCACTCTGGCCATAGGTAACTTGACTGTGAAAGTCGAGCCTTTGTTCAATTCCGATTCAAGTTCAATTGAGCCGCCGTGGGCTCTTATGATGGTGAGGGCGATAGCCAGACCCAGTCCGGTTCCGCCCCCATACAACTTGCTTCTTGTGCGTGAGCGTTCCACTCTGTAGAAACGATCAAAGATGCGTTGTTGATCGGCTGGCGCTATGCCTATTCCTGTGTCTATCACTCGAATGATGGCATTGTCATTACTGGCCCGCAAAGTGACAGTAACTTTGCCCCCGGCTTGAGTGGCTTTTACCGCGTTATTGGCCAGATTCAAAAAGACTTGTTTCAGCTTATCCATGTCTGCATCGACCCAGACCGGGGCTTTAGGCACAATGAACTGCACTTCCACCTGCTCCGGAGCCACCATGGTGACTGTATCTTCTACGCTTCTCACCACGTCTCGCAAATCAATGATTTCTTTTTGACTGATGATTGATTGTCCGGCATCTGCTCGAGCCAACTGAAGCAAATCTGAAACCAGTCGAATTAAGCGTCCGGATTCATCAGTCACAGTTTGCAAGGCTTCGGACAAAAGAGAAGCATCAATATTTTCGCCGCGCCGCATCAACAACTTGGTGTAACCCTGAATGGAAGTGAGAGGTGTGCGCAACTCATGACTGGCGTCGGCAACGAATTGACACTGACTGTTGAGCGATTCTTCCAGTCTGTTCAACAATTTGTTGAATGATTTTCTCAATGCAAGTGTTTCGGTGGATTCGTCGGCGTCTGTTTCCAGCCGTGTTCTGATGTCCATGGTGGCAAGCTGAGTGGTTGAGTCTATAAGCCTGTTTATTGGTTTCAAAATAAGTTTGGAAAGAAACCAATTTACAAGTATGAGCAGACAGGCTAAAGGAAGATACCAGGGCAGAAGAGACATGAATGTGGGAATTATGTCGTGCGAAGCCCCGAACATAATGATATGGCAACCAAAGATAGGCACAAGCCCAGACAGTGTCATAGCCAGTGTCATGCGAAATTGCAATGTCTTGGACCAGCCGGCCTTATTCAAACAAATCTCCTCCCGAGGGGCAATTTTACTTTAAAACGCACCATAAATAGAGTTCAGGAAAGCAAAAACTCTCTCAGGCTCTTACCTATCGGTTTATTAGCAATTACACAGCTGCCCTGAAAAACAGATTCTCCACCGGCTAGATCAAAAAATACACCGCCAGCTTCTTCCACCAGTATTTTCATTGGGGCAAGATCCCAGGGTTTCAGACCCACTTCTATTGACGCTTCCGCCTTGCCTTCAAGCACAAAAGCAAAACTCAAATAGTCTCCAAATCCCCCTTGACGAGCGCTCTGTCTTATCAATTCTGTCAACTTGGGCCAGTAGCCCAGTTCGAGCAGACGTTTGGGACTGCCGTAGTTAAGCATCGCTTTAGATAATTCACCCACTTGAGATACGGCAAGTTTACGACCGTTCTTGAAAGCTCCTTCTCCCCGACAAGCCCAGTAAATGTCATCCAGAGCCGGGTTGTGAATGATACCAAGGATAATATCGCCCCCTTCTTCCAGAGCGATGAGAGTTGAAAAGATGGGAATGCCTCTGGCGTAGTTGAAAGTGCCGTCAATCGGGTCGATTATCCAGCGTCTCTTGGTGCTTTTGATTTCAAGTTCTTCCGCTTTTGATTCTTCTTCGCCCAAAACGAGGTCAAGAGGAAATTCTTTTGCCAGGGCTTCTCTTATAGTGCGCTCAATTTCTTTGTCGGCGCGAGTAACCGGAGTGCCGTCCTCTTTGTTTTTGACTTGAGAAACGCTGTCACCACGATTGAAATATTTCATGGCGATGTCGCCGGTGGTGCCAAGTAGTGATTTGATGAAATCAAGTTCTTTGTTCAGTGTCATTTATTCTCAGCCTCTTTCATCTATTGGCAGCAAGAACTCCCGCCAGAAAACTAGCGGGAGTCCAAACTATAGACTAGGTCAGGTCCAAGTTCTTTTTAGTTCAAATTGTTATGAGTTGCGAGATTTAGAACAAGTACTCGTACACAGCGCGGGCGCCGCGTCCGACACCGACTCCGATATCACGGACATCGATGAATGTACCTTTCACAACGCGCTCCCAGAGGAAGCCTTTTTGACGCTCAGCGTAAGCAAGTCTCATGTCTTGCTCGAGGTTTTTGTCCTCGACCAGTTTCATGCGACGCTCCAAGTCGTCTACACGGGCTTTCAATTTGGCAAGCTCGCCACGGAACTCTTCCAATAATGCTGCAAACTTTTCAAGGTCTGCCTTATCAGCTTTCTGATTCAAACGCTCGACGATGCACTGCTCGTATTTGTAAAGAGCGGCGGCAAGCTCGAAACGTGTAGCGGACTTCTGACCACGGAATGTTCTGTCGGGATAACCGACGAGGATGTGGCATGGGTTGTTGACGAGCTCTTTAAGAGCGTTGTAAGCCCATTCGTTACCGACAACATCGGTAAGTTCGCTGACATCGTTGGCGCCTTGAGCGTTAGCTGGCGTACCTATTAAGGTGCTTAGACTTACGGCAGCGGCTGCGGTAAGTAAGACCAACCCCTTTTTCATATAGTAAACTCCCTCGCATTGACCTAATCTTCAAAACATCGATAGGTTTGACCTAATCGATGGTGGAATCATAGCTTAAATATTCCTGTCTAATGAAGTACTAAACCCTAAGAATTTCGGGGATTTTTTGACAAATACTAGAAACGGTCATAGAACGGGCACCAGGTGCGGGACTTGGAATTATTAAATAACGCTAATATTTTAAGCGTTTATATCTCTTCTGGCTACCCCAAATATATCAAGGGCGAAAGCTGGAAGCCCTCTATGTCAAGGGATTCCGGAAGATCGAGGACTTGGCGGATTCAAAGTGCATGTTGGGCACAATTATCGGAAGTAAAATCGGTCTTTTGAATTATCTATGTTTATCCAGTTCTTCGCGGAATGGATCTACAGGCAAAGAATCCATTGAAAACAAGTTGGCTTCCGGATTATTGTCCCAGGCGTAAGTAACCACTTTGGGTGTATCTACGTCGGGGGACCAAATTATGACCCCGTTTCCCTCTATTTTTGCCTTGGCCCAGTGCAGTTTTTTGTCACCGCCGGCAATGGCAAAGCCTTTCAGTGCCGGGCCGTTTACTTTCAAGCCTTTGCCGGCATATTTGAAAGTGACTCGTACTTTATTTCCTTCCAAAATGCATTCTTCCACTCGTGGCGCTCTATAAGGAAAAGGCTTGCCGTACTGACTGTCGAGCGCGGCGTTGGCCAGTCTTGTGCCGAGCAATTTTTTATTGGATGAGTGGAAATTAGGATTCTTTTCGTTGTTGCAGCTGTCTATTGCCGGAATCAGGTATGTATAAGGAAACAAGCTGGCTTTGCTTTGAATATTTCTGAATATGGCTCCGACACTCATTAAAGAAGGTATGGCACTGCGCTCTCCAAATGGTGGCATCTGCACCACAAGAAAAGGAAGTCTGGGCATTTCCCAGACTTTGCGCCAGTCTTGCACCAGACCGGTGAAAAAATTGAGATAGGGACCAGGCTCGCGCATATTGGTTTCACCTTGATACCAGAGCACGCCTTTCATAGGATATGTGGCTATCGGTGCAATCATAGTGTTATAGATTGAAGTGGCCGATTTAAACAAGAGATAACTTCTGCTGCCGACTTTCTCCATATCTTCTTTGCTTTGCTCTTTGCCGCCTTTTTCAATCAGGATTTTGTGCACTTCATGGGGAAAATCAAGAC
>CAZEQP010000353.1:0-4498 GCA_964514345.1 uncultured Candidatus Obscuribacterales bacterium | reverse complement strand
AATCAGCATCAACCAGTGGATCCACCAGTATTCAGCAGATGGTCAGCAAGATCGTAGAGCTGCAGGATAAACTGGTCGAGGCGCAGGAAAAGAACCTCATACTCTCCACCCAGTTGCGCGAGTTGGAAATGGCTGCCCGCGACGGTGAAGATTTGAAATCTGAACTTTCCAACCAGACAGCCCTTCTTGCCGACAAAATTAGAGAAAACAAACGTCTACATCAAGATCTTTCCCGCGTCTCATCCTCGCTTGAGGCGAAATTGAAAGATCTGGAAGAAATAAAACTGGCTGTTGTCGATATGCAAAAAGATTTGAAACAGCGTGAAGCTGAACGGGATCTTCTGGCTGTCATGCTTACTGAAAAAGAAAAAGAAGGCGCCAGAGCTCAGGCGGCGGCACAAAGCCCCGACCAGCAGAAGAAGGACCAGGGCTGGCTCAATCCTTTTGCCAAAGGCAAACAGTAATTTTTGAGCAAAAATCAATATTTATAGATGAACCTCTGTGGTTCAATCTATAAACTTATGGTTGTCGATTCTACTGAAAAAATAAAGCTCGACGAGCTTGCCGACCGCCTCGAAAAAGGCGATAAGCGCGCCCTGGCTCGCGCCATCACTATTGTGGAGAACCGCGGACCGTCTGCGGCTTACCTGGTGAAGCGTCTTTTCGGCAAAACCGGCAAAGCTCACCTGATAGGCATTACCGGTTCTCCCGGGGTGGGCAAATCCACTCTGGTCGATGCTCTCATTACCCGCATGCGCGAAAACAACAAAAAAGTCGCTGTGCTTGCAGTCGATCCCTCAAGCCCGTTTACAGGCGGAGCTATTCTGGGGGACCGTATCCGTATGCAGGGTCATACCCTGGACAAGGACGTATATATAAGATCTATGGCCAACCGCGGTCATCAAGGCGGAATTGCGCTAGCCACCTATGATGCCGTGCGCATGCTTGAAGTTTTCGGCTTCGACGTTGTCATCATAGAAACAGTGGGGGTGGGACAGTCCGAACTGGCCATCGCCCAGGCTGCCGACACCACCGTGCTTGTATTGATGCCCGGCTCAGGCGACGATATTCAAGCCATCAAATCCGGTATCATGGAAATCGGCGACATTTTTGTAGTAAACAAAGGCGACTTGCCCGGCGCCAACAAATCCGCCGCAGAAATCACCGCCTCACTTGAATTGTCTGCTCACCCCAACGAAGAAATAGGCAATTTTGTCTGGCATTCCCCCGTGCATGTCGCCATTTCAGAAACCGGTGAAGGCGTGGACAAAATATATGAATCTACAGTAGCCCATAAAGCCTTCCTGGAAGAGTCAGGCATGCTCAAGGAAAGGCGCAAATCTAGAATCAAGTCGGAACTGGCTGAAATTCTGGCTGAAATCGCTCAGAGCAATCTTGAGAACTTGATTGAAAACTCAAGCTCAGTCAAGGACACTTTTGCCCACGTGGTATCACTAACCACCGACCCGCATTCGGCAGCGCTTGCCATCATGAAAGAATTTCGCGAGTCTCCGAGTTTTCTCTAAATTCTCTTATCTTTGTGAAAAGGGCTGACCCAGAGTGTTACGCGCTTTCTTATCGATATGTCATCTAATTTTTTCCGAAAGCAGATAGAAAACGACCCTCTTGCATATACACTCCTTATGCGGCTTGGCTTGACGCGAGCCTGAGTAAACAATACGATTCTTAGAGCGATGTTACATAACTTCGCCCTTCACATATTCCTTTACACAGAGCAGAGTTGCGCATGTCACAAATTGCCATTATCAGCCAGCCGGATCAAGGCGTACTTATAGATGTAAGCGGTTGCACCAGCTTACGAGAAGCCCTTGAACACTTGAGTTCGACCTTACAGGTGTCGAGTCAGTTCTGGACCGGTTTAGAAGTTTCGATCAATCTGGGAGCCCTGTCGCTGGCACCAGATGAGGTGCTGCAAATTATGGCGATAGCAAAAGGTGTCGGCATCACTCCCTCAGGAGTATATACGACCGATAGCTTTACCAAAGGCAGCCTGCAAGCGAATTCAATTCCCCTGGGGACAGGAAATCCGATGACACTGCCCGAGGTGAGCATAGACCCTGCCATGATTCATGACGCCATTCCTGTGGACTTGCCTATAACCACAGTGGAAAGCAATGTGGTTTCAGACACCATAATCAAAAGCGAGCGCTCTATCCGCAAAACAATTGCCAACAGACGCATTTCAATCACCCAGGGCGACGGCAGCCAGATTGTGGTGACAGTCGATCCCGAGATGGCGATAAAAACCGACAATTGCACAAAGTCGGAAGTGCTGCAAGATCCGGTGGAAGAAAAATGCGAAGCAGGTGCTTCTTCCGATTACGAAGCTCCCGTACCAGCCACCTTATATATAAGACAGACTGTGAGATCAGGACAATGTGTCAGCCACAAAGGTCATCTTGTTATCATCGGTGATATCAATCCCGGTGCTGAAGTGATGGCCGACGGCGACATCACCGTCTGGGGATCTTTGCGTGGCATCGCCCATGCCGGTATCGGCGGCAATACCACAGCCGAAATCAGAGCAATCAATCTTCAGCCCATACAAATTAGAATCGCCGACGCTATTGCCCGTTCCCCCGACCGCAAAACGATCAAATACACATCGTCGGCGGCGCCTGAAATGGCCAAACTGGTGGACGGCAAAGTACGAGTGTACAAGTACAAGTTCAGTTAATTCCTCCAAAAGAAGGTAAGAAATAATGACCGGCAGAGTAATAGTAGTAACCTCAGGTAAAGGCGGAGTGGGCAAAACCACAGCATCCGCCAACCTTGGAGTCGCCCTTGCCGCCACCGGCGTCAGTGTCGGTCTGGTGGACATGGATATCGGATTGCGAAATCTGGATATTCTTATGGGTCTTGAAAATCGTGTGGTATACAACCTCGTCGATGTAATCGAAGAGCGTTGCAAACTGCGCCAGGCGCTTGTTAAAGACAAACGCCACCCCAATCTGTGTTTACTCCCCGCGGCTCAAACCCGCGACAAAAACGCAGTGACATCCGATCAGATGCGCGAGTTGTGCGATGAAATGAAGAAGATTTTCGACTTCGTAATTGTCGACAGCCCCGCCGGCATCGAGACCGGATTCCAAAACGCAATAGCCGGAGCCGATGAGGCCGTGATTGTCACCACCCCGGAAATGTCCGCGGTTAGAGACGCCGACCGTATAATCGGATTGCTGGAAGCGCGTAAAGACCAGATAGAGCAATACCGCCTGGTGCTCAATCGTTATCGTCCTGCCATGGTGCAAGCCAATGACATGATGAGTATTGACGATGTGTTGGAGATACTGTCCGTTAAATTACTTGGAGTAGTGCCCGAGGACGAGGACATTATCATTTCCACAAATAAAGGCGAACCGGTGTCCGGCACCGATAACACAAGATCTGGTCTGGCTTTCCGCAATATTGCACGCAGACTGCGTGGCGAAGATGTCCCTCTTATGGACCTCGAAGTCAAAAACGCGTCATGGATCAACCGTTTAGTCAATTTCTTCACACCAGTGAAGGCTTAACGGAGGGTACCAAAAATGCAAGAAGTTAAGAACCAAGTAATGAACTGGTTGAGCCAGTTTCGCCACTCCACAGTTCGCACTACCGCCAAAGACCGCATGCGTTCGATGCTCACACACGATCGCCTCGAGTTGCCTGCCGGTAGGTTAGAATGTCTGGAGGAGGAGTTGATGTGTGTCGTGAACAGATACTTTGAACTGGACAAGACCACAACTCGATTTGATCTTGAACAAGAACCGGATCGCAGAGCTTCTCTTATAGCTAATTTCCCGCTCCTGCGGTCCAAGTGCTGACGAGAACGATTTGACCTCCCAAGTCCGAAAGACAAAAAACCTAGATGATATCGCCGGGCTCCTTGCCCGCAGCTTAGCCGGAGTAGACCTCTGGCTTTTGCTTGCATGCGCGTTTCTTGTATATGTCAGTTTGAGCGTGCTCAAATCTGAGCATACTTACGCTTATTATGTGAAACAAACTGAGTTTTTATGGGCAGGCGGAGTGCTCATGGTGATCATGGCCCGCATTCCGTACAAATTCTGGGTGAAGCCATGGGTGATACCAATTATATATATCGCCAATCTGGGCATGCTGGTACTGGTAATGGTGAAAGGGCACTCGGCACAAGGCGCTCAACGCTGGCTGGCACTTGGTCCGCTCACCTTGCAGCCTTCTGAACTTTCAAAAGTGGTGGTAATTTTTGCCATCTCAGCCTGGTTCAAATATTTTCCCATCAGATCATTTTTTGACATATTCAAAACTCTGATAGTGGTGGGACCGCCGGCGTTCCTTGTATTCAAGCAGCCCGACTTAGGCACTTCACTAACATTCGGCGCAGTTTTTCTGGGCACTTCATTCTGGATGGGCGCAACTTTCGCCGACATCATAGTGCTTGTAAGTCCTGTATTCAGTCTCATATTGAGCGCGCTCAATATGGACTGGGTCTTTTATTTCATGGGCGGACTGGCAT
>CAZEQP010000352.1:0-4510 GCA_964514345.1 uncultured Candidatus Obscuribacterales bacterium | reverse complement strand
GTCTTAGAAGTTGGAGTCACCAAATCTGTCAGCCCCATTCGAGACAAGTGGGCTGTAGTTATCGGTGTGGATAATTTCAAAGATAAACGCATTCCCCAATTGCATTTTTCAGCCAAAGACGCAGCTGATTTTGCCAAATTCCTGGTGGAAAAAGCCAATTTTGCCCCCGACCATGTATTGCTTTTACTCAACGGGGATGCCACACGCGACAACATCACAGCCAGTCTTTGCGATGAGTGGCTGCTTCAAAGAGCAAACGAAAGAGATCTGGTTTTGATTTACGCCTCTTCTCATGGCAGTCCCAAAGAGCTGGACACTGCTCAGAAAGAGAACTATTTGATTGCTCACGACACAAATGAAGACCGCATTTACACAACGGGCATCAATCTTTCCACTATCATGGCCACAATCAAAGACCGGACTAACTGCTCGCGTATAGTGATGATCCTGGATGCCTGCAATTCAGGCGCGGCTACAGCTTCCAGCAAAGGTCTTTATAGAGCCCAGAATTTCGATCCTGACGCCCTTGCCGGAACCGGTCAAATCGTTATAAGTTCAAGTGCCGCCGAACAACGGTCATGGGAGTCGAAACGATACCAGAATGGTGTTTTCACTCATAATTTGATTGAAACGCTCGGTGACCCCAAACAAGATCTGGTTACCAGTTTTGACTCTTTGAAAGACAAAGTGCAGTCAGAAGTAAAGTTTGATAGAAAAGCCAGTCAAACTCCCACAATAGCCAATAAATGGGAAGGCGACCCGCTCATTATTTCAGCCAGACCTTCATCACCTCAGATGCTGCCTTCAGATGACGACAATCCATATACATATAAAGCATTTCTCTCCGGGCGCACAGCAAAAAAGGCTGCACTGCCTGAAGAAAAAGTTGAGACCCCGCAGGTTCAAACTAAAGTCCAATCTCAACCTGTAGTTCAGACTCAAACACCTCAGGCTTTGCCCCAGACCCAACCTGTGGTTCAAACAAATAGTCCTGCCTACACTCCAGCCAATACTGGAACCTCATACTCATATAATTACGGCGCCCGTCCCGCTGAAATCAAAAAATCAGCACCTGTGGGCAAAGAAGCCGATATGTGGTTCAAAATGCGCGGCAGATTCGGCAACTAAGACTGATTGCACTGACCTGACCAATCCAAAAGTGGTAAACACTTGAAAAACCACTTTGTAAAAAGTGAGTTTTCAGGTAGCAATAACCAAAAGAAATTCCAATTTATTGGTAGTTAAGGTATTTCCTTCCGGGTTAACACCTGCTAAATTTAATGTTCAATGCCAGGCATGAAAGGCATGTTGCGAAGCTTTTACGTTTTATGTAAAAGGACAGCGGTGAAACGAATTTCAGCTACCATATAAAGGTTGCTTACAGACGGGGGATAACAGATATCGTGTCTAGCGGAAACGAGGGCAGCGCCTTAAAAATTCTCATTATTGAGGACGATGTTAACATTGCACGTCTTATCGAACTCGAACTCGGTTATGAAGGATATCAAGTATCGGTAGCTCACGAAGGAAACCAGGGTCTGGACCTTTTCAAACGTGACCAGCCGGATCTGGTTCTTCTTGACGTGATGCTTCCCGGACTGGACGGCGTTGAAGTTTGCCGCCGCCTGAGAGCCATGTCCAAAGTACCGGTCATCATGCTCACCGCCAAAGACGGTGTTCAGGACCGCGTAGTCGGTCTTGATTCAGGAGCCGACGACTATCTCACCAAGCCTTTTGCTACAGAAGAATTGCTTGCTCGTATCAGAGCAGTAATGAGACGCAAACCGCAAGAAGGTATTTTGACCTATTCCGATTTGTGGATGGATCAGCTCAACCGTGTCGTCAAGCGCGGAGAACGTCAGCTTGATCTTCGCGCCAAAGAATTCGACCTCTTGCGTTTGTTCATGCAATACCCTGAGCAAGTGCTTTCACGCGAATTTATTTTCGACAAAGTCTGGGGCTATGACTTCATCGGCGAATCAAACGTAATCGAAGTGTATATTCGTTATTTGCGCTCCAAACTGGAAGATGCCAGCCAAAAACGTCTGATTCAGACGGTTCGCGGCGAAGGCTATGTGCTTAAAGAAGAAGACGGAAGTCGCTAATTCTTAAACAGCTCTTAAAAACCAGGCATGATGCCAAGCTCCCGAAACACGTTATCGGCCACAAATTCTCATGACAACATGATTTTTGGCTAATAGTGAGCGTCTTAACCTTGCATATTTTGAAAATGTAACGTAATAATAAGGATGGCGGTGGGCACAAACCGGGTCTTTCCTTATGACAAGCGCATCAATCTCAGTTTCTGGAGTACACCAAGAAGTCACGCTTGATCTCGATATCGTGAGCGTCGACGACAAAGGCTCATGGATAGTTTGTTTTCCTGGATCAGTTCCGCACATTTTACAACCACACAAATTTGAGCTGGAAGAAATACTTGAACGTGTTTTTTCCAAGTGTTCAAATCCGGCGTCAAATCTTGAATTAGCTCGACAATTAGCTATTAACTGGTGCCAACAAAAAGGCAGAGAGCTGGGTGTGAAAGTTCGATTTTCATAAACATAACGGTAAAGCTTCAGGCGAAAATCTAACGCACCTCATAGGGTGAAAAATTTTCTGTCTTCTACGATTGTTTGCGTTATGCGCACATTCCTAACGATAGTGTTAGAAGTTGTAGTCATAGCGCTAACAATCATAGTGAGACCGAAATTTTTTAGTTCGATCTGTCAGTCTATCGAGGTGTCGCTCTATCGATCTGCCTGTCAGGTCTGTCGACCAGACCTGACATACAGATCTCCAACTATTCTCCGCCAGGTTCGTCACCGGCATCGCCTGCATCCGAACCATCTCCGCTCAGGTCTTGCGAGCTTGTAGGATCGATAAACGGACTTACCGACACAACAGAATCATCGGTGCCCAATTGCTGAATACGGACTCCTGTCGCCATTCTGCCTTGTGAGCTAATTTCAGATACTTGCTGTCTTACCACGATGCCATTGGCGGTGGCAATGACCACTTGATCTTCCGGACTCACCACAGTCAAACAAGCCAGTCTAGAGGCAGCCGACTTGAACTTGGTGCCGATGATTCCGACACCACCACGTCCTTGCTGTCTGAATTCGTCGAATTTGACACGCTTGCCATAGCCGTCGTTAGTGACGACCAGAATGCTGTGTGTGTCCCTGGGCTCGACTGCGTCGAATCCGACTATCTTGTCACCTTCACGCAATGTGATGGCTCTGACACCACGAGCAGCACGTCCCATCGGACGCAATTCTTCTTCACTGTAACGAATACACATGCCGTTGCTTGTGCCTATAAGCACATCCGATTTGCCTGTGGATGTTTTCACCCAGCCAAGCTCGTCGCCGTCACCAAGCGAAATGGCAATGATACCACTTCTTCTGATGCTCTGGAACTCGGACATCGGTACCTTTTTGATGTATGCGCCGGCTGTAAGCATGATTAGATGCGAGCTGTCTTTGAATTCAGCCACCGGAATAACAGCTGTCACATTTTCATCTTGACCGATTGGAGCAAGGTTGACCAGAGCCAGACCACGCGCGGTGCGACCGCCTTCCGGAAGGTCCATAACCTCAATCGGATAAACCTGACCACGAGTTGTGAACACAAGCAAGCGATCATGCATATTTGCTACAAAGAAGTGCTGGATTTCGTCCTCTTCGCGAGTCTTCATACCGGTGACTCCGCGGGTGTTGCGACGCTGACGTTTGAACGTATCTAAAGGAATACGCTTGATGTAATTCTGGTTGGTGATGAATACAGCCATCGCTTCGTTTGGTGTGAGGTCTTTGGCTGATATGTCCGTATCGACTTTGCCTTCAATGCGGGTTTTGCGATCATCGCCGTACTTGTCGCGAATGGCGGCAGTTTCTTTTTTGATCAGCTCAAGCACCAGTTTGCGATCATCGAGCATCGCCTTAAATTCTTTGATCTTGGCTTGAATCTCATCGTATTCTTTTTTGATCTTGCCTGTTTCCAATCCTGTCAGGCGGCGCAATTGCATTTCCAAAATGGCATTGGATTGCGGCTCGTCCAGACCGAATTTAGCCATCAAGCCCTGACGTGCTTCTTCTGTTGAATCAGCACCGCGAATGATTTTGATCACTTCTTCGATATTTTTGAGAGCTTTGAGATAGCCTTCTAAAATATGAGCGCGCTCTTCCGCTTTGCGCAAGAAATATCTGGTTCTTCTTGTCACCACATCAATTCTGTGATCAATGAATTCTTGCAACAGATCAGAAAGTTGCAGTGTGGCAGGGCGTCCGCGCACCAGAGCAAGAGTGTTCACGGGGAAAGACTGCTGCAATTGTGTGTGCTTGTACAAATTGTTCAGCACCACTTCAGGGTGCGCATCGCGCTTGAGTTCGATCACTACACGCAGACCGTTTCTGTCTGTTTCGTCATTGACGTCGCTTATGCCGGTGAGACGCTCGCCACGGACCAATTCGGCGACGCGTTTGGCGAATGCTTCCGGTCCCACCATGTA
>CAZEQP010000351.1:0-4514 GCA_964514345.1 uncultured Candidatus Obscuribacterales bacterium | reverse complement strand
GAAGGCATCAAAAAATTCATTCGAGAAAATAAAATAGTTACTTTGAGTCCACGTTCTAATTTGAAAGTGATTCCCACTCCTGCCTATCTGAGAGGCATTTATTCGGTCGCCGGCTTCCACAGCGCTCCTCCGCTTGAGCCTGAAGCGCGCGCCGAATACTGGGTAACACCAATAGATCCGAAAGACTCTAATGAAAAAGCCGAATCAAAATTGCGTGAATACAATAATTATACTTTGAAATGGCTGACTATTCATGAGGCTTTGCCCGGACATTACATTCAATTCGAACATGTGAACGACATCAAACCGATGCAGCGCAGATTGTTGCGCTCGTTATATGGAAATGGCGCAAACATAGAAGGCTGGGCTGAGTATATCGCTCAAGTCATGCTGGATGAAGGCTATATGAAAGACAATCCCAAGTTTCGTTTGATCATGAAAAAGATTCGTTTGCGTCTTCTAGCCAACACCATACTCGATATCAAAATGCATACGCAAGAAATGACTGACCAGGAAGCTTTAGATCTCATGATTAAAGATGGCTTCCAGACTCAGGCCGAAGCTGAAGGCAAATTGCGCCGGGCCAAACTCAGTTCCTGCCAGCTTCCTACTTACTATGCCGGTCTGAAAGAATGGCAGGCGTTTCGCAATAACTATCAGGAAAAGCACAAAGATTTCAATCTGCTCAAGTTTCACGACATGGTTCTGGATGCCGGTCCGCTGCCGGTGCCGGTTGTAGAAAAACTGGTAATGTAATCTTCGATGAAAGCGTCACTGATTGTTGTTGTCGCGCTTTTGCTCTTTCTGCCCAATGCCGCCTTGGCGGACAATGAAAAGTTCGCCAAATTGTGCGAACAATTTTTGTACGAGTCACTGGCACGTTCTCCTAACTTAGCCTCAGCCAGCGGATATCACAAACATGTGGACAGCAAGACAGGCAAAACTATAGAACTGGATGCCGAACTTGACGATTTCAGTCAGGAACATATGCAGGACCAAATTAAGTTCTATGAGGACTGGCGTAAAAAATTTGCTTCAGAAGTTGCTTTAGATAAATTGGACCACCAGGAATTGACAGACTGGAAGCTTATCGACCATGAAATTTCACTCAATCTTTTACAATACAGCAGCATCAAAACTTATTTGCATGATCCAAGTCTTTTAGGCAGAGTCGTGACCAGTTCACTTATACAGACGCTTCGAAATCCGAATGTGTCACGTGAAGTGCAGCAACAAAATTTAGTTTCACGCCTGAAACAGATTCCTGGAGCCGTTGAACAAGTTAAAAAGTACTTGAATGTGACATCACCTTTTTTGATAGAGAATGCTCTCGGTCAAAACGGCAATCTCATATCAACTATAGAGCTAACCTTGCCGAAATATTTTCCGGATGGTGCAGAACAAAAGCCCCATTTTGAGTATGCTGCCCACAAAGCGGTGCAAGCGGTTCGTGAATATAGTAATTGGCTGCAGTCAAAAAAATCTGATACCGGCAGTGATGATGCCTGGCGACTGGGCAAAGAATTGTTCGATAAAAAATTTGTCTATGATGTATGTTGCAGCGAAACTCCTGACCAGATCTTAGCTGTGGCGCAAAAAGAGTTTAATTCTGTGAGGGCAAGGATGTTCCTTCTTGCCGAAGAAATGCATAAGGAGATGTTTCCTCAGTCCAAGGCTCCTGCTAAAGAATCCGAGGCAGACCGGCAATACAGAATCATTTCAGAAGTTTTGAATCAGATTTCACTGGATCATCCGTACCGATATAGAGTAGTGGAGAAAATCCAGAAAGACCTGGTGGAAATAAGAAAATTTGTTGATTCCAAAAAGATTGTTGGAATGAACAAGCGCAAGAATCTTCGCGTTGTTCCGGTGGAAAATTTTGATCACTGGAGTACATTTGCAGGCATGAACAGCCCGCCTCCACTTGAGCCTCAGGGGATAGCCGATTTCTGGGTCATGCCGATTTCTTCAAATATGACCGACGAAAAAGCCGAATCTCTTTTGCGCGAGTATAACAACACAACACTGAAATGGCTTATTATTCACGAAGCGTTGCCCGGTCACTATATCCGGGGAGAGCATCTGAACGAGCTGCTTCCAGTGCACAGGCGACTTTTGCGTGCTGTTTTTAAAAATCACGCAAATATGGAAGGCTGGGCGGAGTATGTCGCTCAAGTAATGCTCGATGAAGGTTTTATGAAAGACAGCTCCAGATATCGTCTTGTCATGCACAAAGTAAGATTGCGTCTGATGGCAAATGCCATACTCGACATAAAATTGCACACTGCTAAAATGAGCGATAAAGATGCACTGGATTTGTTGATCAAAGGTGCTTTTCAAAATGAAGCCGAGGCCCATAATAAACTGCACCGAGCAAAATCAGGGTCCTGCCATTTGTCCTGTTATTATGTTGGTTTGCGTGAATGGCAGAAATTGCGGCAAAAATTTCAAGCTGCAAAAGGCAAAGATTTTAATCAGTTTGATTTTCACAACAAAGCGCTGGATCAGGGACCGCTACCGATGCCTTTGTTGGACGAATTACTTTTGACTGAAAGTGAATTGAAAGAAAGATGAAAGGATAGGCTGCTTCAATAGTAGTTTGTCATTTTTATCTGCGGACAATTCTAATGGACAAAAGTTTGCTCAGCTTTTTGACCGGACGTGACGATGGTTACATCACCAGAAAAGACATAGCGGGGATTTTCAAATTGCCCGCTATAATTGTATTTCTCATGACCATACCTTTTGGCGTGGGCGCAAACTTTGTAGAACAAAAAACCAGCTTATTAATTTTATTTGGTATCAGTGTAGTATTTGCACTGACGGCGTTCTTTTCAACCTCAAACCGAAGCAAAATAATTGCGCTGGTTTGTGCCTGCTTCTGGACGTTTTCTTTTATTATATTTGCCGCAATGCAGACAGCCAGAAGTTGAAGAGTGACTTTTTTAGGTGCGAATATAACCTTGGTTTATTTGCAAGTTCTGAAATTAGCGTTAGGCTATTAATAAATCAAGTGTAGATTGCTAAAGCCAATAATTTTGGTTTTTTGCGATTTGCGGTATCCTCCACAGAAACAGACGTCCGGGGCACGCAACTCCCCGGATGTTTTTGCGTGCTAAACTTTTTTCGTGTCTAATCAACTTTTGAAAAAAATACTCATTTCCGGTGCCGGAATAGCAGGACCGTCCCTTGCCTACTGGCTTCTAAAATATGGCTTCGAGCCGACTATAGTTGAGCATGCGCCGTCTTTCAGAGTGGGCGGATATATGATCGACTATTGGGGAGTCGGATATGATGCGGCCGAGAAAATGAATCTTCTCGATGCCCTGGCTAAAGTGGCTTATACAGCCAGTGAAATTTATATAGTAAATGACAAAAACAAAAGAGTCTCTGGCTTTGACGCAGAAGTGATGCGGGATCAGTTGAAAGGACGTTACATCAGCCTTTTGAGAAGTGATCTGGCGCTTTGCATTTACGAAAAAATCAAAGACTTGGTTCCGGTTTTGTTTGGTGACACCATAACTGGTATTAATGACACCGGCCAAGGCGTGGAAGTGAAGTTTGAAAAAAATGCTAGTGCGATTTATGATATCGTCATTGGTGCAGACGGACTGCATTCCAATTTGCGCCATCTGGCTTTCGGCGGCCACGAACAATTTGAGCGTCCCCTGGGATTTTACGCCGGAGCATTCAGTGCGGCCGGATACTTGCCCCGAGATGAAAATATATATGTCTGCTACAACATTCCGGGCAGGCAAATCTCACGCTTTGCTTTGCGAGACAACCGCAGTGTTTTCTTTTTTGTCGGACGTGTCGATCCCGAATTGCGTCTTGAGCATTTGAGCTCCAAAGAAAAGCAGGACTTTCTCAAGAAAGAATTTTCCGGCGGCGGCTGGGAGTGTGACGCCATTTTAGATGCTATGAGCGGTTCCGATGATCTTTATCTTGACTCAGTCAGTCAAACAGTCATGCCGCAATGGAGCAAAGGGCGCATTTGTCTGCTTGGAGATGCTGCCTTCTGTCCGTCGCTGCTTGCCGGTCAGGGCGCCGCACTGGCTGTGGCTGGAGCGTATGTCCTGGCAGGTGAACTCAAGAGCGCCCCAGACAACTACAGCAGAGCCTTTGGCGCTTATGAAAATTATTTGCGTGACTTTGTCGAGAAAAAACAAAAATCCGCACTTGAGTTTGCTTCCTGGTTTGCACCCAAGTCCAAATTCGACATATTCATGCGCGACCAGGTCACCAACTTGTTTAATATCCCTCTGGTGGCAAACAAAGTGATCGGCTCTTCAGTCGGCGACAAGCTTGAATTGAAGGACTACTGAGGCTTTTTGTCGTGATGATCCTCTTCAAATTCGCCTGACATTTGCGGGTGGGGCTTATTTTTGCTTTCAAACCACCTGGGTGTAAAGTCATAGCCGAAGCCTGATCTTTTCACGCCAAACTCCATCCGGTAAGGGTTCTGGCAAATGTGAATCAGATAAACATTCATCGAGAGGAAAATGGCGACTCCC
>CAZEQP010000350.1:0-4528 GCA_964514345.1 uncultured Candidatus Obscuribacterales bacterium | reverse complement strand
CGTCCAGGTATAGGCGTAAAAAGATGATGCACAATTCCCATCACTTCATAGCATTTCTGGGTGTCAGGGTCTTTGCCTATTTCGCAAAATTCTTTTTCGCTCGAGTCAATGATCACGCGTATGGCTAGCACGTCATACAGCTCTTCAAAAGACTTCTGCTGTTTTTTCATTTTCAGCCAGATGCCAAACAAGTGCTTGGGACGTCCGACAATTTCAGCCACTATGTTGCGTTCTTTGAGCTCGCTTTCAAGTTTCCCGATAATGTCGCGAATGAGCAGTTCTCTTTCTTCGCGGGTGTCCGCCACCACTTTTTTCAATCCGCTGAATTCATCCGGGTGCAGATAGTGCAATCCAAGATCCTCCAGCTCCCACTTCATTTCACCCAGACCGAAACGATTGGCGAGCGGTGCGTAAATTTCAAGCGTTTCTTTGGCTATTTCAGCCTGTTTATGCGGCGCCATATGATCAAGAGTGCGCATATTGTGCAAGCGGTCAGCCATCTTAACCAGCACAACACGAAAGTCATCTGCTATAGCCACAATTAGTTTTCGGAAGTTTTCGGCCTGGCGCTCGGCTTTTGAACTGAAGCTGAATTTGCCCAGCTTGGTAACACCCTCCACTATTTTCAAAATATCGGTGCCGAAGGCTTTTTCCATCTCTTTGGCTGTGACTTCACAGTCTTCCAGCACATCGTGCAGCAAGGCGGCGCAAATTGTCTGAATGTCGGCATTCAATTCAGCCAGGATGCAGGCCACTTCGGCAGGGTGGATGATATAAGGGTCGTTCGATTTTCTGAGCTGCCCGTCATGAGCCTTATGTGCAAAGTCATAGGCTCTTTGAGCGAGCATGATGTCCTGCTCGTCGCGTCCTTGCGAGCGTAAAACTTCTATCAGCGGCTTTTCAAATGTTTCTATCATGTCATCAGGAGCTCGACTGAAATTATATCGCTGTTTCAGAGCTCTGGGTAGAGAGAATGACAAACTGTATATTTGGTTATTATTTGACCGAAACAGGTATTTTAAGCCATTTCAGGGCATTTCCACCCAGCAGCTTGGCTTTTGTTTCATCCGAAACGCTGAGAGATTCAATCAATTTGCCCGGCTCATCCTCTCCCAGGGGAAATGGATAATCGGTTCCCAGAGCAATAGCGTCCTCTCCCACACTGTCCAGAAGAAATTTCAAAGCTCGCTCGTCATGCACAAGACTGTCGACAAGAAAACGTCCCAGATAATCGCGCGGATTGACATGGTTGTCGATAGCACAAAGATCCGGTCTGGCTTTGAATCCGTGCTCTATGCGTCCGACTGTGGCTGGAAATGATCCGCCACCATGGGCAAAGGCAACTCTGAGCCTGGGAAAACGTTCGAAAATGCCGGAAAATATCATGGAGCATATGGCAAGACATGTTTCTGCAGGCATTCCCACCAGCCAGGGCAGCCAGTATTTTGTCATGCGCTCCTGACCCATCATGTCCCAGGGATGAACGAAAATGAAGGCATCCAGATCATTTGCCGCCTCAAAAACAGGGAGCAAAGCCGGATCGCTCAAATTCCATTCGTTGACATGTGAACCGATTTGCACACCCAATAAGCCCAGCTCATTTACGCAACGCTCAAGTTCTTTTACCGCCAGGTCCGGTGCCTGCATGGGAATAGTGCCCAGACCGGCAAATTTGTCAGGATGCTCTTTCACTACGCCTGCCAGATCCTCATTTAGAAATTTGGACAAATCAAGGCAGTCCTGCGGCTTGGCCCAGTAACTGAACATAACCGGAACTGTGGATAGCACCTGAATATCCACACCAGACTTTTGGCAATCATTCAGTCTGGCTTGAGCTTGCCAGCAATTGCTCTCAATTTCTCTGAAAAAGGTTCCGTCGTCCTTGAGCATCCTGGCCTTGCAAGGAGCATGATGGTCCAGCTTAATAAATCCGCCGTAACCAAACTTGTTTTTCCAATCCGGGATATCGCGGGGCAAAATGTGCGTATGAATGTCGACTTTGAGCATTTTGGCCGTCCTTGTTACGATTGGAAATGAGATTTATTAGACTCTCTCTTTCAGGGTAAGTATAGATTAACTAAATGAATTGAGTTTAAAAACTTGCCGTTCATTGAATAAATAAAAGAAGGAAGTACGGGTCTGTCCTTCCCGTGAGGTCATGGGTAATTGAGTTCGGCTGTTGCACAGTGGAAAATTTATAGAACCAGGGCTGAATTAGCCGGGGACGAAGGCACTCACGACCTGGCCGAGGAAGACTGGAAAGAAGCGCTTAAACAAGCTCGCCAGCTGGGACAAAATTCGGACGAATCACGCAGACTTGCCTATACTCTTGAAAAGCTGGCTGAAAGTCAATTCCACCTCAACAAACTCAATGACGCCACTATAAATGCACTTGAGAGCCTGGCGATTTATGAAAGTCTCAAAGAAGAAACAGGCGAGGACCAGGGCAGACTTAATGCCAATCTGGCCAAACTTTATCATGCTCGCGACATGGCGGATAAAGCCCAAGAATATTACACCAGAGCAATAAGCTTGAAAGAAAAGCTTCTGGGGGCTGAACATCCTGAAGTTGCCGCACTGAAAGAATCTTTTGCTTCTTTGCAAAAAGATCCAAGTTTCGCTCCGCCTGCCGCTGAAACTGAAACAATTCAGACAGCGCCTGAGCAAGCAGAAGTCCAAGAGCCTCCACAAAAAAATTTGGATATTCAAAACGCGCTCGATTCCATTTTTTCAGGCGAAAGTGAAACAACCGCTCCTGCTCCTGCTCCTGCTCCTGCTCCTGCTCCTGCTCCTGCTCCTGCTCCCGCTCCTGATCCTGTTCCTGCTTCAACTTCGCCACCAGATCCAGTACCAATCACACCGGCTGAAACCGTGGCAATACCGGTAGCCGAGCCTGAGCCTGAGCCGGCACCTGAAGCCGAGTCCGCTGCAACTCCGGCTCCTGAACCCGCACCCGAATCCGTTGCCACTCCGGTACCTGAATCAGTGACCGAACCGGTTTCAACGGCTGCACAAACACCACCCCCTGCACCTGCACCGCAGGCGATGTCACAGGATGAAGCCACTCAACTATGGCTTAATCTCAAATCAATGGCCGACAACTATCTTGCCAGTAACAGCCTTGGAGAAGCGGAAAAATTGTGGCTGGAAGGACTGGCATTGCTTGCGCCATTTGGCGAACGCAATCCCAATTATTGTTTGACTCTGGAAAATTTAGGCGAGATAAGACTGCGAATGCAGGATTTTCCCGGATCTGAAAATTATTTCCTGAAAGCCTATCATATAAAGGTTGCGGCACTGGGACAAAATCATGTTGCTGTTGCCCAGACTGTGAACAATCTAGCCCGTCTCTATTATCAAGGCGGTCATTTTGAAAAAGCCGAATTGTTCGGACGCCAGTGTATAGAAATGCAAGAAAAATTGTTCGGTCCGGAAGACGGCAATTTGGGCTGTTCTGTGCATAATCTGGCTACTCTGTATCACATGCAGAAAAAATTTGATCTGGCTGAGCCGATGTACAAAAAATCACTTGAGATAAAAAGAAAAGCGTTCGGACCGGATCATCCGGAGACTACAAGGTTGCTCAAAAGTTATGCCGACTTGATGCGCAATATGAATAGACTGAACGAAGCAGATGAACTGGACAGTATGGCCGATGGCCGAATATCAGGAACCTGGCGAGCCATCTCAGTTCCAAACGCTCCGGGCTCCGGCAAAAAAATGGAAAACTGCGACATCTGCGGCAATTCGCTGAGCGGTGCCTCACGCTGCACAAAATGCGGCTATGATACATCTCTGGGTGTCTTTTAGACTTAAGTCTTAAGTATTTATCGATTTCTTTTCGTCTTCTCTGGGTGGAAGATGATAAAGGTTTGTGGTGCTGGCTGTCCGAACACTTCCTTCGTAGGTGTTCACTGTGTGATCTCTCATAATCGCAGCGTTGTGCAGCTCTCCATCCATCACGGCGCATTGCCCCTGTGCTTGAGTCGATTGAAGTACCTGCACCAGACTGGCATGCATAAATCCAAATTTGCTCAGTGAATCGATCAGTTGCCCCGCTCTACCCAGAAAGTCTCTCAAATTGCTGGTGTCATACAATTGATCCGGAATCATTGATGAACAAAGGGCTGAGCGAATACCATTGACAGTTGAAGCTGTTTGAGATTCTGCCCAGTATCTGTGATGACGAGCTTCGTCAGTGGTCCAGTTTTTAGCGGCTGTATCGTTGAAACTACTAATATTCGCCACCATTCTGATAGTGCCGTCAGACATCATCTGGTCTCTGCCGGACATTGTAGTCACCAGAGAGCCGTTCGGTCCTTCCGAGCGATTCACGGTACCGGCTTGAAGATTCTCATTATCACGATGGACAATCTGATTGCCTCTTTCGTCATAAGTGCGAATGAGATTGTCCGCTCCGACATTGGTGGTTTGAATGATGCGACCATCACCAGTGTATGTATAAACCGGCGCTCTCTCACCTCCAAGAACATTAGGAGCCATTGTTTCCACTCTGGCGCCGCCGTTT
>CAZEQP010000349.1:0-4531 GCA_964514345.1 uncultured Candidatus Obscuribacterales bacterium | reverse complement strand
TCGCTTGGTTATCCCAAACTGCACCAGGAAATCGAAATCCTGGACAAAACTTTGAAAGAAGGTGCTTTTGAAGCCAAGCCGGTGCTGACCGAAAAGCAAGTGCTTGAAACAAGACAGGCAGTGAAAGAAGTATTCGTCGAGCCGTCGATAAAAAATTATATAGTCTCAATCGTGAGCGCCACCCGTAACCACCCTGGTGTCGTGCTTGGTGTCAGTCCCCGAGGCAGCCAACTTTTGATGCGGGCAGCCCAGGCAAACGCGTTCATCGACGGTCGAGATTTCGTGCAACCTGACGACGTCAAATTCCTGGCACCATTTGTGCTCGGTCACAGAGTTATCCCTAAGGTTCGGGAAAGTCGAGTAAGCCATGCTGAACTTATTGAAAGAATACTCGAAGAAATCCCCGTACCAGTATAGGTTTCCACCACCTGCCCAGGGAGAGAAGTTTTCCCTAGAGGGACTGCGTTTTCACCTACCAATTTTGACCGGCTCTTATTCGGTGGTGGTGCAGAAAAATTTCTTTTCTTTTCTGGGCGCTATTCTGCTTCTCTATCTTTTTGCCGTGGAAACAGGCAACGACTGGCTTTACTTGCTGACCGCAGGCGGTTTCACCACAATTGCCATGGCGCTCGTTCTGCCTTTTTTTCAAGTCTTTGATGTCAGTGTCACTACTTCGCTCCATCATGATCAGGTAGCTGGAGATCCGCTCAATGTGCGCATTAAACTTACACGCATGCTGGGCTCCTTGAAGTTTGCCCATCTTTTTCCGGCCAAATGGCTGATTGTGCGCATAGATTTGAAAAACACCGACTCAAGACAAAAATTCAGCGTGCTCGAACCGGTCTCGATTGATACCATTATTGATGAAGAATGGATTCTGGCTCAAGCCGAATCGGTGGATCGAGGCGTGTATGAAGTGCAATCCATCCAGACCTTTTGTTGTTTCCCTTTCGGACTTGCCTGGTGGTCACGCAGCTTCAATATCGACTCACCGGAAGTTCTGGATAATAAGAAGCTGGTTGTTTATCCTCGAACAAGCAGTTTGCCCGGGACTTTTCTTTATCGCTTGCGCGCCTCGGGCAACACCGCTCTCATCTCTTCCGCTTCCAGATCCACAGCCGCGGCTCCTTCCACTTCGGTGAAGTCTTTACGTGAATTTGTCACTGGAGACGGATTGCGCTTGATTCACTGGGCCTCATCGGCAAAAGCCGGCAAACTTCTGGTGCGTGAATTTGAACACGAGGGACTGCCGAGCTACGATGTTCTGCTTGATTTGAACGCAGGGTGGAAGAGTCAAGAACAGTTCGAACTGGCTGTTTCCATCGCCACTTCTTTGCTGAATTTGGGTTTTCGCATGGGAGGCTCTCCCTATTTTTATCTTATTCCGGATCCAGAAGAACCATCGGTGGTGCAACCGGAATTTTTGCAGGATATGCCGCTTCTCACCGCCGGACTGGGGAGATGGTCGCATATTCTTGCCCGGGTACAGCCACTGACGACAAAGGAAGACTTCGATCCTCCCGTGCCTCATTTTGGAGCAGACAGCAAACTGGCTTTGCTGGCTGTTCTTCCCGGCAAACAGGAAAATCAAGACGGTGTCGATCTCTGGGTCTTATCCAGAAAATTCAAACAAATCACACAACAAACCGAGAAGGAAAAATCTTTCGGTGCCGCTCAGGCTAGACAAGCCATTCCCGCCCACATGGGCATAGGATCGGCGGATCGCCGCGGCGCCGAAACTAATTCTCCCGGTCGCGTTTTAGCCACACTGAACAGTTACGAAGAGATTGCCGCATTATGAGCACCATGGCCCAGACATCTCTTGAAACTTCGCTTGCAGTCCGCATCTGCACTGCTTTCATGGCTTGTCTAATTATTACCTGCGCCTGTTCTTACATCCAGCTGAACCCGGCTGTCACTTGCATCTATTTGTGGCTGGCTTTTATCGGCAGTTACGCATCTTATGTATACAAAGACAAACGACCTTTCTGGCTGCCCATAATTCCATTCGGCGGAGCCATACTTATTTTAGGCACATTCATTTTCCAGAGTTCAGTCATGTTTCTGAGCGGGCATCTCAATCTGCTCAGTCCTCTGGTGCAGGTTCTTGCCGGACTGCAAGCCGTGCACTGCTTCGATTTGAAAACCAGGCAGGAATTTGCAGTTTCCACTCTTATCGGCATCGGCTTGTTGACTTGCTCGGCATGTCTGACCACGAGCATAGTATTCGTTTTCTGGCTAATAAGTTATATGCTCCTTTTGTCTTTTCTGCTTTATTTCGTTTCAGTGTCGCAAACCAAAACCTTAGGACCGACCAATTCGGCTAATTTGCAGTCAGCGCGCCCGGGAGCTCTGTCCCAGGATCACAGCAATGAGTATCGTAAAGCGGTATCGGTTGTGGTGCTGACTCCCATTTTGCTTTTACCTGTGCTTTCAATACTTGTGTTCTTTTATTTTCCCAGATCCGATTCAGTTCTGAGCTGGATCACAAAAAATTTCGTCGCACCTTATGTAGCGACAGTACCGGGTTTAGGCGGCTCCACATCGGGTCAGTTCAGTCATCCCAACAGCTCGGCCGCCTCCGGCTCCGGAGTGAAACGAGTGGTGACCGGTCCTGGAAACACCGGAACCACCACAGTTGCCACAGCCGGCAACGAAAGTCCTTCCAATTCTCCTTCCGCCAACGCCACCGCTTCTGGTGCGTCCGGCTCGGGCGGCTCGTCCGGTTCCAACTACAATAGCGGCAGCGGCGCCGGAAGCGGACCCAGCGGAAATTCATCAGCAAGCGCAAGCGGCTCACCGGCAACAGGCGGTGCCCCCGGCGGCGCCGGAAGCAAGGGCGGTTCTAAAGAAAGTTCTTCGCAGGTGCAGGGAATTGAAGAAGCCAAAAACATCTCAGCCACCATGGACCAACAAGTCCAGTCTTACAACCCGTCGCAAGCGCCTCCCGGCAAAGCGGACCTGGAAGAAGTTATTTTCAAAGTTGCAGCTTCAAGACCCGGTTACACCCGACGCCTAACCTACGACACTTATAACGGGGCCGGCTGGAGCCGCCAAGGACCGGTTCCGGGGATAACTTTCAAGGAAGAGAATAACGGCTGGTTCGACGTAGGCAATGCCAACTCTTTGCTCCTGGCTCCTGAATGCCAGACAGTAGAAGTGAAGCAAGAAATAACTATTTCATCAAAATCAATCGGAGATTTGTTGCCCACTTATTGGGTGCCGGAAGCCGTCTCAGGCGGATTTTCACAAATCACCGCTCAGGCCGACGGCTCCTTGCGCTCAGATAAAGAACTGAAAGACGGTTTTTCTTACACAGTCATTTCTCATCTTCCAATCTACAAGATAGACTCTATGCGTCATCTTGTAAGACGCTCACAGTCTTATTTTGAAGGGGCAAGCGCAGCCGAAATGCGCAGAGCCGAAGATGTCTTGCTGAAAAAATACACCCAGCTTCCCGACGACTTTCCTGCCGAAGCAAGCACTCTGGCTAAAAAAGTGGCCGGAAACGACGGCAACTGGTTTGTGCAGGCAGAGCGCATCTCGGAATATTTGCACAAGAATTGCAAATATCAAAATTCAGATTTGCAACGCATGAAAAAAGGAGACTTCGTATACAACTTTCTTTTCCGCACAAGAGAAGGCAACTGTGTAGATTTTTCGGCCGCTTTTGTCACCATGTGCCGCAGCATAGGCATACCAGCCCGCATGGTTGGCGGTTATCTCCCCGGCACCTTGAACAAGACCACCGGCTTTTTTGAAGTGCGCTTGAAAGACGGTCATGCCTGGGGCGAAATATATTTGCCCAACTGGAGCTGGGTTCCTTTTGATCCGACCCCCAATCCAAATTCCCGTGCAACCTATCCTGAAACAGACAAGCAGACCAGCTCAGCCTTCAATTTCATGTCTGCTTTAGCCAATTCGGATCTGGTGAAATCCATCAACAGCAAATCGAAACAAGCCAATGCCAATGGAGCCGGTCTTGGCGCAGGAATAAAAGGCAGCAAATTGGATAAGCCGGCAAAAAATACACAGCCCAAATACGAGTCAACCAAAAAAGCCGAAGGTAAGAATCTTTTCGACTTTTTCAAAAACACAGAGAACTTAAATTTGCTGGCTCAAATAGGCGAGATTTTCGCCCTTGTTTCCTGGGCGGGTATCGCGGCATTTCTGGCTTTTCTTTCAGTACTGGTGCTCTTTATCTATTTCATTAAGAAATTGCGCTCACGCCTACCCTTTGCAACGGACGGGGTTAATAAACCGAGTTCGCAAATATATTTACAAGTCATAGACTGGCTGAAACCATACGATGTGCAAAGAATGCCTTCAGATACGCCTTTGAATGTGCTGGCTAAAGCCGAACTGGCATTTGCCCAGATAGAAACTGCCTCGCCTGAATTGAAAGGGCTTTTGTTTGAATTCACCAGTATTTACTGTCTGGACCGTTTCGGAGACAGCGATCATCACGCCGAACTTGAAGCCTTGTCAAAAAAGATCCGCGCTCTCTTGCCCCCAGTGCCTCAAGGAGATA
>CAZEQP010000348.1:0-4532 GCA_964514345.1 uncultured Candidatus Obscuribacterales bacterium | reverse complement strand
CGGTGGAAGCGGCAACATATGGACAGTATAACGGCTTTGGAGGAGGCGGCGTTCCCGCTCCGCCACCAGGAGCGGTGGCAGGCGGACTGGTTCCCCCTCCCCCTGCGGCCGTCAGTTTATCCACTTCCGCCAATGTGGCTTACGGGGATCCCAGCGCCAATCCATATTTAAATCCTTACGCCAACCCGGCACTGAATCCTTACGGCATACCTATGCAATTTCAGGCCATGCCTGCGCAGCAAGGAGAGCAACAAAGACCGGCCGGTTTATTCGGTTCCGGAGGCAAATCTGACAGCAAGAAAAGCAGCTCTTCAGAAGACGAGGAGGAAAAAGACAAAAAAGAAAATTTCGTTCCTATCCAGCCGACCGGCATGCCGTCGCGTTCTCAATATAAACAAAGAGACGATTTGAAAGTTTTGTGGAACGGCGCCATCGCCACCGAACAATATCAAAATTTGATGGAAGCCGACGGCGATCTGGAAAACAGACTTAAAAATGTGAATGTGGGTCTGCCTCCCGACTCTACCAAAGGCATTTTCAGCGTGACACCGCGGATAGTGACATCGGTATTCAAGCCCACCGATTTAGGCAAAAAGAGCACAGACAAAGTGCAAAAAATGCAGCAAGATCTGGTGCAGTCTTATTATCGATATTTGTATGAATATAACAAATTCGCCCTGGCTCAACAAACAGTGGCGGCACGCAAACAAGAAGTGGAGGTAGCCAGCTCCAAAGCAGAAAAACAAAGAGCGGCTGCCGATCTGGCTTCAGCTCAAAACGAAGCCGACTCGGCCAAAGAAGACTTAAATACAGCCCAATACGAATTAGCTGCCAATGCCGGTGCACGTGCAGCTTGTTCCATAATAGGAAAAGTATCGGGTGTAACACCGCCTGTAGCGTCACTGGCTTCAGCTGAAAAATCGGTTCAGTCAGAAGTGGTGAAGAAAAAAGGCGGCATGCTGGGAGCCATCGGCCTGGGTGGTTTGTTCGGTCACAAAGAGAGCAGCAAAGAGGATTCAGAGGCCGAAGAAGATGAAAGCCCGCCTGCCAAAGTAAAAGAAGTGAAAGAAAAGCCGGCTAAAACAGCCAAACTGGACAAAGGCGACAAGTCTGACAAATCAAAGAAAAAAGGCAAATCGGAAGAGAGCGATGACGACCTGACCCCATCTTCCGCTCCTGAAAAAACCAAAATCGCCTCCAGAACTTTGCCCACACCGGTGGCGGAAAAGCCCTCGCAAGCCTCCAAATCGCCCATAAGTTTTGATTTAAAAGACATAGACATAACCGCGCGCAAATCCATTTTGACCGTATCTGTGCGCAATTCAGGATCCGACGATTTCAAAATCTCTCCGGACGATATCTCTCTGGCCGAAGGAAATAAAAGAATTTCGGACGCCTCGCTGCGTTCTGAATTCGACTCACTGACAGTTAAACCAAACGAGGAAGTAAAAGGCAAAATCACCATTCTGGGCAAACCCTGGAATGACCGTCTGACCGTCAATTTATCCGATGGGACAACGACCGTTTCTTTAAAAAGGCGCTAGTTCATGGCACAACAACATCAAGTAATAAATCTGCGCCAGCCGGTTAAACTTTTCGGTTTCACCATTAAGCAGCTGTTTTTCCTAGCTATTGGTGTGGGAATGGGCTTTTTTGCTATAAGCAAAGTCCCTGGAGACTGGAAAATAGGAAATTTGCCCGTTTCACTTTTCGCTTTCATTTTTTGTGTGAGCATAGCCATTGTGGCCGGATTTTTTACCGACTTAAAACCCATGGCCTGGTGGAGAAACAGCTTGCTGTACAAAGTTGGGCTTCGTCCCACCACTTACATGCCAAAACCGGAGCCTCGAATTCCTTATCCGGATGAGTCGATAGAGGAGGATTCGCCGGAAGACGACTATTTTATCGGCTCCAGACGCTATTAAAGAGGCTGGAAATAAGGAAAAATTGACCTCTTTTGTTTATCTTGGGTACTATTAAATTAGGGAGGATCTAAGAATACTGAGTTTTAAAAGGATTCGTCTCAATTAGGCAAGAAGTTAGTGGTCAGCGAAAGAGGTGGTAGAAGACGTCCTGGGCGCGGAAGCGCCGGCCGCGGCACGCCTAAAAAACCGACCAATCAACCTGACCTGAAGGGCAAAATTATACCCCTGGTTGCCGGAAACGCCTTAAACAACATAGGCGCCGGCTTTTTTAATGCTCTTCCTGAAAATATTCGCAATACCCTGCCTTTCGGTGTGGACGCAGAAGATGCCGACGGTTTTGAATCCGGTCCACCCAAAGACAAGCGGGGCGGCGCCAGCTGGCAGGATGTTTGTTTTATTCACTCAATCCCCGGCGAAGACGAGGAAGAAGGCGTAGTAGTCCTGGCTGACGGCAGCTTCCGCAAATATATAGCCATCAAAGGCATCAATGTTCTTTTATACGACGAAGATGACCGGGATCAAATGGCGCAGCATTTTTCTAATTTTGCCAATTTATGCGAAACAGACATCCAGGTAATCATTAAATCAAAGCATTTGTCTGTCGATGAATATTTGTCCCGCTATCAAATCCACATCAAAAGTGACGACCATTATTTAAAATGGTACGCCGAGTACACCGATAAATGGTTCAGAGGGATTCAGGAGCGCAGCTTTGTTCCTGACCGCAATTTTTATATCGTGATTAGTTACCAGCCGCCTGACTGCAAGTCGGGAACGGCATGGTCTGGCAGACGCTCGATTCAAAAACACGAAGAATATCTGGATGCGCTCAACCGTCTTGTAAGAACCGCTTTTGAACAGCTTCGTGTCGGCAATT
Organism: uncultured Candidatus Obscuribacterales bacterium; assembly: GCA_964514345.1. Classification (GTDB taxonomy): domain Bacteria; phylum Cyanobacteriota; class Vampirovibrionia; order Obscuribacterales; family Obscuribacteraceae; genus Aved-18. Next base: position 1,730 of record CAZEQP010000348.1, on the reverse strand, counting down.
TGCGTCCTAAGATTCTAACCAGACGCGAAGTGCGCAATTTAATTTTCTCCGATTTGAATCCCAGTCTTTCAAGACGCGAGCAAGAAGCACCACCTTCAAGCCCCACCATGTCTGAAGCTTCAACTCTAGCCGGCTCCGCGCTGAAAGTGCATGACGAATATCTGTGGCTCGACGGAAAATATATCGGCACCCAGTATATTTTTGAGTTGCCGCATGATACATGGATGGGTTGGCTTGTAGACTTGCTTACATTGAGCGTCGAATATACTCTGTCCGTTTTCATTCACCAGTGCAACCAGGATAAAGTGCGGGCAGATCTGAAACGAAAATATCATATAGGTATGATGGCAAGCACTCAGCTTGCCACACCTGATTTGGAAGGAATTGAAAACACAAACAGGGCGGCGACTGCAATCAAAGAATTTTTGCGCAGTTCATCCAAAGCATTCGACATAAGCATGTATATTTCCACAGCGGCAAGCTCTCGTGATGAGCTTCTGGGAAATTTAGACGAAATCAGACGTGTATTTAAAAACAAATCAGCCAATCTGGATCGCGGTCAGTTATTGCAGCTTGATGCCTGGCAATCCTGCCTGGCTGTGGGTGTAGACAAACTGGCAGTAGTGCATCGAGTGATGTCGCCTGTGGTGGGAACAGTCTGGCCCTTTTTTACTGCCGCTTGCGGAACACCTGACGGAGTGCCTTTCGGTTTTGCCATCGCTTCGCGAGAACCTGTTTTGCTCAATCCATTTTTCAGGGGGGCGGGCAAAGACGCTAACAACATGTTTGTGGTGGGGACAACTGGTGCGGGTAAATCTTTCGCCGTATCCATGATGATTCTGCGCCTCCTGCCTATGGGTGTGCGTTTTGTGCTTATAGACAAAACAGTGGACAAATTCGGCGCCTATCGTTTCATCACAGAATTGCTCGGTCCTGATTTGTGCCACTACATTGACCTCGGTCCCAACTCAGGAAATATTTTGAACCCATTTGATCTGGGTCCTGAAGACACGCAGAAGGGCGAACCTTCGCACGACAAAATTTCGGGTCTGCTTTCACTTCTGGATTTGATGCTTGCTCCGGAGGGAAGAGAAGAACTTTCAGTAGAAGAAAAATCTTTGCTCGATGGACTTATACGTGTAGCTTATATGGAAGCCGGCATGATGGGCAAAGTGCCAATCATGTCGGATCTGGCGCGTATCACAGCTCAGGCTGCCGCCTCAGAAAACGATCCTGTGCAAAGAGAACGTCTGTCCAAGTTTTCGCGTGGACTTTCTTTGTTCACCAAATCTGGTGCCTTTGGTGGACTGGTGGATGGTTATACAAATATAGACACCGAAAAATTGATGCTTGTTTTCGATACACGCGAAGTCAACGAACCGCGACTGGAGCGTATCGCCGTATATATCCTGGCTGATTTCATAAGACGAAAAGCTGCCGAGTCGAAAGAACGTGGTGTCAGATTCGCCGCCATAATAGACGAAGCGTCGACGCTCATGCGATTCAAGGCTGGCGCCCGACTGCTAGACGACTTATCAAGACGTGCTCGTCACTACGGTATGATGCTCGTTTCAATCACACAACAATTGAAAGACTTTTTCCGCTTGCAAGAAGAAGCCGATTCGGTCATAAAAAACTCGCACATGAAAATTCTTTTGCGTCAGGACCCAAGCGACTTAAAACTATTGAAAGACGTTTTGCGTCTGCGCAATGCCGAAGTGCACGCCATC
>CAZEQP010000347.1:0-4534 GCA_964514345.1 uncultured Candidatus Obscuribacterales bacterium | reverse complement strand
GAACCAGAACCAGAACCAGAACCAGAACCAGAACCAGAACCAGAACCAGAACCTGTAATTCAGGAACCAGAACCAACTCCGGTCTCAAAACCTCTCAGGTCTTCAAGCAAGCAGTTCAATCCTGTCGATTACCTCTTTGGCGATAATGAGAGTGCAGATGTAGAGATTGAAGATGAGCTGCGTATGCCCCAGAACGATACAGTCGCTTCGGGGGCGGATCTCTTGCAACGTGAGAAGTCTGAATCTACCGCCGAGACAGAAACTGAGGCCGCAGTCTCAGACGAATTCCTTGATGAGTCAAAGAAAGCATCGCAACCTGCAGCGCTAATCCCGGAAGAGGATGAAGACGAAAGTCCGCTTCAATCGACTAACCCTGCTGATTTCGTTTTTGGTGAAATGGAAACACCAATCGATCTGGAAGAAGTGGTGGCAAACGTTACGCAAGAAATTTTCGATTCTTCATATCTCTCTCAAATCATCGAGAGCAAGCCGGAAGTTTCCTTCCTGGAAGAGATTGTTGAACAGGAATTGTCTTTCACCAACCCGGCTGAGTTGACTCAAGAAATTCCTGTTGACGCTTCAGCCAAATCACCAAGCGCCAAAGATCAAATTGTAAATCTATTGACTGAGGAGCCAGAGCCAGAGCCAGAACCAGAACCAGAACCAGAACCAGAACCAATTGTTGCCCAAGCCCCAGTAGTGGCTGAGGCACCGAATATAGTGCAGCCAGCTGCACCCGCTCCGGTTCCCGCACCCGCTCCGGTTCCCGCACCCGCACCCGCACCCGCACCCGCACCCGCACCAGTTGCTAGTGCGCCGGCTCCGGAACCTGTGGTTCTTGAACCGACGATACTGGCACTGTCACAAGACATTTTGAAAAAAGCTATAGAATTAAATTGTTCAGATGTTCATCTTGAGCCGGATGCATCAGGTTTGACTCTTCGATACATGTTAGACGGCGAGACTCTCGCCGATGTAGCCTTCCCTGGAGAGTTGACTGCTATGATGATTGCCTGTTACAAACATTTAGCCGGTATGGATCAAGCAGTTACAAACAAGCCTCAAGATAAGCGTTTCCAATCACCTGAATTTGGAACGGTGGATATCAGAATCACCACCATTCCGCAAGATCAGGGTGAGATGATAGCTATCTCAATCAAAAGAAACTAATCTGAATATCAGGAATGTCCCTCAAACACGTTGAGGCATTGCTCAACACTTTTTAGTTTATTGTTTATTGCCATCTGTTTTTCAGTTTGCTTTTGCGCTCCTAGCCAGTTGGAGTAGCTCTTCAAACAATCGGCAAATCTTCTCAAACTCACCGTATCTAATAACATTTTTCTGTTGTTGAAATTGAGAGAATATCCTTCAACGGCTGATTCATAACTGCTTGCTATTACATTAGGCTTTGAATCTGGAGACTGGCTCATAATAAGGGCTTTCACATGGTTGAGTTCAAAGAGTCCGGATGAGTCCTTGTTTTCTTTTTTCAGTGCAAAAGCCCGTTCATTCAAAGATTTTGCTTCTTTTATATTGTGCAGCATTATTTGGGCGAAAGACAGATCATTTAGAGTGTCGGTCAATTGGTTGCTGTTTTTTCCGTGCAGAGTTTCTTTCAGATCCAATCCTTTGGAAAGGTAAGATTGAGCTTGAGTAAAATCACCTTTTTCGATGTAAGCTCTGCCCAGAGAAACATAGGATTTTGCCAGTCTTGGATCATTTTTGCCGAATGCTTTGGCTCTTTCAAAAGCTTGTTTGAAATATTCGATAGCCTTGTCGATTTTTCGAACATACAAGGCATAATCACCATCTTCGATGTTCTCCCACCATAAACTGTGCGCTTTCCACTGATCCGAAGCATGGCTTGAGGAAGAAATTTTTTCTTCAAATAAAGAACACGAGGACAAACAGAAAAGAATGGGAAAAAGCCACAAAAATTTCAATGTGAACTGAATGCAGCTATTCTTTCTTTTTGCTTCTTTTTGATTTTTTGCCGGTTTTCGCATCACTGTTTTCGGAAGTTTCAGTAGCAGAATTGTTTTCAGTTGAGTTGGATGAAGTTTTTTCCTTCGCTTTTGATTTGGATTTTGCTGCAGATGTTTTATTGTCAGTCGTTTCAGTATTCGACTCTGGAGCAATTTCAGCTTCTGCTTCAGTTTTTGTCTCTTCTGATTTGTTTTCTTTATTCGAGTCGGATTCAGGTTCTGCTTTTACTACGGGCGCGGCTTCTTCCACCTTTGGCTTTGTTTCTTTCACTTCGGGCTTGGGAGCAGGTGCGCTCTCAGCTTTTGCAGCAGGAAGTGCCTCGGCATCCTCGTCTTCTGCGGCGTCCTTCTTCTTTACAAGCCAGATGCCTCCGAAAATAAGCATGCAGACGATTGCAGCCATAGAAATGTAGTTAAAAATGACACAAAGCTGGTCTACCAATGGATTTGGTGGGATTTGCAGACTCACTTCGATTTTTTCAGTTTTAGGCGCTTCGGCAAATGCCGGCAAAGCACCTAATAAGGTTATTGCGAAGTTAACGGCAGTCCAATAAAGTCGCCTCATGAATTCTTGCCCCGATCACTCAATACTCTTAAAACATACCCCCCACATTATAAGTACAAAATAAAACAAGAACATTTTTTCCTAATCCAAATATAGGCAAGATCTGAATGAGTACTTGGGCACAATAAAATCAGCTGTTCTTTTTATAAAAAGGGAGTCCTTCATGGTGTTGACAAGGCCGGCAATTCTAAGTCTTTTGGTGATTGCAGTGGTTTTCTGTCAGTCCGCCTTTTCGGCGGAATCCAACAGAGAAGCCAAGGGAAAAAAAACGCAAAAGCTGGAATGGCAAAACAATTATTCTCAGACACTCAAATTGGCCCGCAGTCAGAAAAAATGGGTTCTTATTGATGTCTCTGCTGAGTGGTGTAAGTACTGCAAAATTATGGATGCCGAAGTTTATTCCAATCCTAAAATCATTCAATTCTTGAATAAATCCTTTGTGTGCATGAAAGCCGATGCCGATCGAGGCGAAGGAAAAATGATTGCTCAAAAATTTGGGGTGAATGAATTGCCGTGTGCCTTGATTCTAAAATCCGACGGCAAAGAAAAGGGTCGTGTGGCCGGCTATTATCCGGTCAGCAGATTTCCGATTGAAATTAGTAATGTCATAGTGAAGGGACAATAGGATGGATGTCGGCTTTAGTGTAGGCAATGTTTCATTTCTAACCGGATTCTTTGCTGCTTTGTCTTTTAGCGCGCTCATTGTCGAATTGGGAGACAGACAATCAGACAAAAATGAAGATGCGGCCAAAGGGGCAAAGGCAAAAAAAGGCGGCATGGGTACCAATGTGGAAGCCACAATGTTGACAAGCGCAGCAGCTCCCGGTGCGCAGGCTGCTCGTGAAAAGTCCAAACTGGAAGACATGAAAGACCGATTCGTTGACGGTTATTCTTGCAGCAGAGACAAATACGATATTGCTTTGACAATCTTGTTTAAGTCCCCCAATGAAAAATTCACCGCATCTAATACCGGATGGCAAACAGCCAAAGAATCATATCGAAAAGCGCTTGCTCTGATTTGGAAAGAGGTTCAGGCAAAGAGCAAGCAGGAATCAGAGGGTAACAAGGAGTAGGATTGGGAGCGGAACTGGACAAAACATTAAGCGGAAACAGTTGGGGAAAAGTCCAGCTGGGCAATTCAACGGTTCCGTTGCGATGGGTTGTGCTCTGGCTCGGCTTTGCTTTGTGGCTGGGAACCATTCTCATCTACACTGGAGTAAACGGGATCACCGCTTTTTCTTTCAATATTTCGCTTGTTATTGCAGTGGTGCTGTTGTCTTCACTGACAAGAAGCATCACGTTGCGAACCGCGGCGCTTATGTTTTTTGTAGGAGGCGTGGCACCGTCGCTGGTTCTTTTACTTGAAATTCTTACTGTTCTCAGTCCTGAATCGAGCGCAAGAGGCTATGTGGTGCCTTTCATAGAACAGGGCACCTTTTTTGTGCTGCTAATCGGATTTTTGTTTTTGACTCGCAAATTTACTTTCTGGACACTGGGAATTACCGACCTGATGTTGATGGGAGTAATGATGGGCGCCGGCTTTGCCATAGTCAATGATTCTTTTGTTCACAACCACCAGTTATGGGATCACGCGATTCAATGGTTGCCCACAGCTGATTTGATCAACAAGCAGTATCTGGTGGTAGGCTATGGTGTCTGGGCAGGAATTACTGCCACCGGTATTGGTGTCGCTTTGTTCTTCCTGAATAATAAGTGGATAGCCGGCGCCATAAGTCTGGTGGGAGTGGCCTGGAGCATATTTGATCACATTGCGGCAAACACCCTCAGTCAGGCTAGTGAAGCGGCACCCAGTTCGCTTCAACTTATTACGATGAACGGCTATGTCAGTGCCTACTTGTTCATTGTGTGTCTGGCTATCGCAATTTTGATAGATGTGTACATAATGGTCCGTTTTAGCCCGCAGTCTTCCGAATTTATGCTAACCAAAAAAAGAGAAAAAGGAAAAGGAAATCAGCTGGGTAAT
>CAZEQP010000346.1:0-4550 GCA_964514345.1 uncultured Candidatus Obscuribacterales bacterium | reverse complement strand
TATGCGCACTCACGGTAACGCTTATTTTGTCGACAAATTCGGAACTCAAATAGGTTCTCAAACATTCGATTGGGGCGAATCATTTTCGGAAGATATGGCAGCCGTGCTCGAAAAAGACAATTGGGGTTTTATTGATCTTACAGGAAATGTTGCTATCACCCCTTCTTTTAAAGACGTGGGATTTTTTAAAGATGGTCTTGCTCCAGCTCAAAGACACTCGGACGAGCTCTGGGGTTTTATAGACAAGACTGGACAATGGATATTCGAACCGAAGTATGAAAATGTCTTATCATTCACCGAGGGGCGCGCAGCCGTTAGCTTGAATGGAAAAATTGGATTTATAGACAAAAGCGGAAATTTGGTGATACCACCTCAATTTGACGAAGCCGATACATTTTCAGAAGGGCTAGCTCTTGTTTTTCAGTATGATGAAAATGACAGAATGCGCCATATTGATAAATATATAGATACTAATGGCGATACTATTTTCGAATTAGAAGATGCAATAAACAAATTCGCCCCCGAATCAGTGAAGCGATATTATGGGAAACGCCAACCCACATCAATGCGTGATATAAGTGAGTATCTCTACGCCGGAAAAGGAGAGAGTCGTCATACCTACCCGTCGGTCTTACATGGAACCGGGGGATTATGGGAAAAGTTACACAGACTGAGAGACGGTCGCATTATGTTTTGTTTGAACGGTATGTACGGCTATTTGGACCGCAATGGAAATCTGGCGATTCCGGCAATATTTACTTGCGCGCATCCGTTTAGTGAGGGGCTGGCTCTTGTTTCCACCAGTAAAATGCCCCGACATTACAACTCGCCTGAATGGAAAAATGTTCGATATGGTTTTATTGATACCAGTGGAGAATTTGTGATACCACAAAAGTTCAATTACGGTTCCTCATTCCACGACGGTTTGGCCAGAATGAATGTTGTCGGAGATTCTATTTATATAGACAGGACCGGAGAGGTAGTCCTAAAGCCGAAAATCAAAGAAAATTATGGAGACTTTCATGAGGGTTTGGCACCGTTTGAATGTGCCGATGTTGATTTGTAGTGTGCTATGCATAAAAGACAATTCCCACGCTTTTTAGCCCATAGCAATTTTCCTGAACTGAAACTTGTCGATCTTAGAAGTGCTATTCTGAAATCTGGCGCGGCAAAAGAGCTCGTCAGATTTCCCAAGCTCAAAAAAGTAGAAACATACCGCTCTGATATCTCGCAAGAAGATATCAAATTTTTGAAAGCGCACGGAATTAAAGTATATGTTTATCCGGATGAGAACTAAGCTAGCCTTGTAGTATCTCTAAGTCTCCAGATTTTTGAATAATGCCGGGTTTGTTCAGTTTGAATCTAAAAACACAGGTTTCAATAACATTTATCACGTCTTTGCCGAAAGACCGCGAAATTGTCATTTTATGCCACATAATAAAGAAGCTCCCGGCACTGGAGCGAAGCGGCCGAAATTGTTAGATTGCCGCGATTAGTGTCAAAAGAAGTGTAAATGTATAACAGTAGTAAGAAGCTCTACGTGGGCAACTTGTCTTACAGCGTCTCTGAAGAGAGACTGCTGCAGGTTTTTGAACAAGCAGGCGATGTGACGTCAGTTGCCATCCCTGTTGATAGAGATACCGGTCTCAAGCGCGGCTTTGCTTTTGTCGAAATGAATTCGCATTATGCTGCCGCAGACGCAGTGACAATCCTTAACGGCACTATTCTAGACGGCAGACTTATCGCCGTGAATTCATCTCAATCACCCGATCGCTCCAGATACCGCTGGTAGTTTCCAAGCTTTTGTAATATAGCTGCTCATGCCGCCTTCAAGCAAATTTTTCACATCATTTAAGAAGCTTGATGCAACAGATGGGTCGAGAACTCTTTGATCAAAGCTCAGCACCAATGTCACCATAGGTTTAATCAGGATATCGCCTGCAATAGCCACAGCTCGATCTTCCTGCGATCCCACAGTAAATGTCGATGTGCAGATGCACGGACTCAAGACAGATGTTATCCCGTATTTTCCCAGTGATGTGAGACCGAATGTGGAACCCTGAAAAGCCAGGCGCGCCACAGGAATCTTGGTGGCAAAAGAGAGCAGCATTTTTCTTGCACTCCTCGGCAAGCCGGAGAAAAGATACTGCTTTTTGAGCGCTGCGACTTCATCGATGCGATTCTTGGAATATTTTGAAATCTCATAAGCCAGTTCGCACAAAGACTTGCGGTCAGGCTCTGCAATTTCGCCGAAAAATACACTCGGCTTTTGATCCACATCACGTTCTACCGTGAAACCGGCCACGATATCATCATAAGTGACTCTTCTTCCCCAGGGTAATACTTCTGTTCTGCTTTGCGGATTAGCTCTCTGAGCTAGCGCAATTGCTTTCATGATAAATACCGTTATGGTTACGCGGTTGCCTGCTCGGCGAAGAGTGTCTCTGACCGACGAAATCCAGCTCATGTCTATATCACAGATCAGATGTCCCGGTTTTGCTTTGTTGCTTATAACACTGAGCAAGTCTATGACAGTTCCTCTGCCTCTGGGCACGGAAGCCATAGTGTATCTCTTTTTAGTTTTATTTCTCATTGCATATATTGCCAGGTGACGGCTAAGGAGATCAGACCCAAGCCGAGGATGCCCAACAATACAAGCAGAGAAAAGGCAATAATAAAAAGCAAAAAGTCCAATTCGAGCTCCTTTATGTCAGGAAGGAGCTCAAATGTGATTTGTTCGCAGAAAAGTTCCAGTTCAATCAATATAGCAGTAATACCAAAGGAATAATAGTTAATTCGAGTAATCTGGGTATATTACAGGCATCGAGGCTTTATGAAGTGCCGCAAGACAAGAAATTATCCATGAATGCTGCAAAAGCATTTTTCGTAACACTGGTTTTAATTAGCTTTGCAAGCTTGATTGTCTTGGTGAGCAAGCCTCTGAGCGGTGCTGTAGACTCTCTCAAATTAATGATTGCTGTCCTTTTAGTAATCGTCTCCAGTTTCCTGGTTTACAGGGCTTTTCAGTACCGAATCGATCCCTGAGAACTAAGACTTTAGACTTAGCGCTTCATGCTCAGCGAAATGCGCTTGCGGTCTTTATCTACCTGCAGAACTGTCACCTGCACTTTTTGCTGGACAGTCACCACTTCGTTTGGATCTTTAACGAACTTGTTGGCTAATTCGCTCACATGCACCAGCCCGTCTTGATGCACTCCCACGTCCACAAACGCACCAAATGCGGTGACATTGGTGACGATGCCGGGAAGTTTCATGCCTTCTTTCAAGTCGTCCATTGAATGAACGCCTTCGGCGAATTTGACTGCTTCCAGCTTGGCTCGGGGGTCTCTGCCCGGTTTTTCCAATTCTTGCATTATGTCATTTAGCGTAGGCAACCCCACTTTGTCATTGACATATTTTTTCAGGTCTATTTTTTTTCGGGATTCAGTGTCGGCCATAAGATCGCCAAGTTTGAGCCCTAGATCTTTTGCCATGGCTTCAACTATACCGTAAGATTCGGGATGGACAGCGCTTGAGTCAAGCGGGTTTTTGGCTTCGCGTATTCTCAAAAAGCCGGCGCTTTGCTCGAATGCTTTGGGTCCAAGCCGAGTCACTTTCTTAAGTTCTGCCTTTGATTTAAACGGTCCGTTCTCCTGTCTGTGTTTTACTATATTTGCTGCAATCTGATTTCCCAGACCGGAAACATACGAAAGAAGCTGCTTGCTTGCAGTGTTCAACTCCACACCCACAGAGTTGACGCAGCTCATGACCGTGTCATCAAGACTGGCTTGTAATGCTGTTTGATCAACATCGTGTTGATATTGCCCGACACCTATTGATTTGGGGTCGATTTTAACAAGCTCGGCAAGCGGATCCATAAGACGTCTGCCTATAGACACAGCCCCGCGCACGGTGAGGTCGTGATCAGGGAATTCATCGCGGGCCACTTCTGAAGCCGAATAAATAGAAGCGCCGCTTTCGTTTACCATCACTATTTGCGGTGGCTCGATTTTGTGCTTAGCCCAGTCTATATTACGCACAAACTCTTCAGTCTCGCGACCAGCGGTGCCATTGCCTATGGCTATGGCAGTGACATTGAATTTGGTGACATATTCGGTCAGTTTGCGCTCGGCCGTGAGTCGCGCTTGTGTGGCGCCATCGCCTGAGCCTTCCATATGAGGATAGACAACATCGTGGTGCAGCAAGTCTCCTTGCGGGCTCAAACACACAAGTTTGCATCCTGTTCTAAATCCGGGATCAAGAGCAAGCATTGATTGCGCCCCCAGAGGCGGCGCCATGAGCAATTCGCGCAAGTTTTTGGTAAATACGCGAATGGCTTCGATATCAGCTTTTGTTTTTAATTCGGCGCGCAGTTCTGTCTCCATGGATGGTGACAGCAAACGCTCGTATGCGTCTTCTATAGTTTCTTCAAGGAAGTCGGTGCATTCACCTTTTCCTTTTAGAAAGATGTTGCGCATGATATCAAATGCGGCTTTATAGTCAGGATAGACCGAGATTTTCAAAATGTCCTCGGCTTCTCCGCGATACAT
>CAZEQP010000345.1:0-4560 GCA_964514345.1 uncultured Candidatus Obscuribacterales bacterium | reverse complement strand
GTGCGCCGCACATAGTTCAACAGAAGGTGACTGGTCTCAATAGAACTTCTGTCCAAAATTTTTGACAAGTGACAAGTGTCAAGTGACAAGTGTCAAGTGTCACTTATTTTTGACAGCCTAGCTATCGAGAGTGGCGGGCGCCACTTGCGGCCAGCGATACCAGTAGTCGGAGATTTCGGCTCTGGAATAAAAATCTTCGTAAGCTTTTCTCACTACGGGCAACTGTTTGTTGACTCGCTCAATCAAAGCAGAATCACCAAGTTTGTCACCTACACGGCTCCAGCATTCAAACATCAATTGCTGCTCTAAAAGAATTCCCTGCCATATCTCTCCTGAAGCCGGCAATGTATCCATCAAATCAAGACAGGCAGCCAGTGCGGTTTTAGCATCGGCTGATTCATTCAATTCCAAATGACACAAAGCCATATCAGAAAAGTTTTTTGCAGTTTCAAAATCTTTGTCTGTATTTTTTTCAGGTAAGACTATGGCTTGAAGCATTTGACCAGCTTCTTTGTAAAAAGATAGAGCATATTTAAAATCCCTATTCTGGAACATACGCAGAGCAAGCCGTCTAATATTATTTGCTTGCATCCCTTCATCAGGGACCTCAGCCATATGAGGCAATTCACGATCAAAATCCAATTTTTTAGCGTATTCAAGCGCTTTATTCGTATCGCCTTCTTGTTGCATGATAAGCATCACTTCATTCACTTCACTGGCTGTTCGTGAAAATAGAACGAACCACAGAACCAAGATGCCGACGATAGCTACGACAACTCCCCAATTCATATTAATGTCATACATATAAAACGCCTCGTTTTTTAGTTCAGTGCCGGTAACGCAACTCCCGGCAGATTGAATGCTAAAAAGTATATATGAATTAACACCCAAACCATCGCTTGACTAGGCTCATTCAAACATCTGCATCGACTGATACGGCAACATGGAAGATTGGCAAGCAAGCTTAAACCCAGCACTTTTCAATTCTACTATTACCTGCTCGGGTGTAACCTGCAATTCGGCGGGTGGTTCAATAGGGGTGCCGCCCAAATTTTCGATAATTATCAATTTACCGCCAGGGGAGAGTTGCTTTTTCAGTTTTGCAAAATATTGCTCTCTTCTTTCGATGTGGTGAAATGTGCCTACCATTAGAATCGCGTTTGCTTTTTGAGGCAGTTTAATCTGATGATGACCCGATAATACAATATCGATGTTTTTCAGTCCCAAATTCAAAGCGCGTTTTTCAAGATATTCGAGCACTTTTGGCTCTGAGTCCACAGCCAGAACTTTGCCTTCTGTTAGTCTTTTGGCTGCTCTGACACTGAAATAACCTGTTCCTGCACCAAGGTCAGCCAGGATGTCGGCAGTTTTCAGATTGATGAAATCGAGAACTTCTTCCGGCTTCTGCCATTCATCGCGATCCGGTGAATCGAATTTGGCGACAAAAGCTTCTACATCTTCAAATGAGTGATTATGACCGGACATTTAAATCAATTTTCCGCTACTGTCTTTTGTTTGTGGTATTTGAGCAAGAACAAACCCAAACATAAGCTGAAAGCTAGAGTCAATGCACTTATAAAGATGGGTACCGGCATGCCCATAAAACTTTGAATGCTGTCAACTCGAATGGACTCGACTAAAAGACGACCGATTGAATAACCGCCAAGATAAATGGCAAAAGTCAAACCGGGATAGTTAGTGAGTTTTTTTGAAATGAAAAAATAGAGAAAGAAAAATAAGAGCACGTCCCAGACAAACTCATACAAAAATGTGGGATGGAAATATTCTTTGTCCCGAAAAAGTGGCAGCCGCGCATCAGGTGGAATGAAAAGTTTCAAAGGAAAATCAGAAGACACAGGAGCACCATAAGCTTCCGAATTGAAAAAATTACCCCAGCGTCCTACGCCCTGGGCAAGCGGCATAACGCAAGACCAGTAATCCAGACATTTAAGCATGGGCAATTTCGAAAGCCGGCAATAAAGCAATCCGGCTAAAACACCAAGGATGATACCACCATGAATGGACATCCCGCCCTGCCAGGTCTGGGGAATTTCAATCAAGTGAGAGCAATAATAGTCCCAGCGCAGCCCGACATAATAAAGACGAGCGCCGATTATACCGGCGATAAAGACTACAAAAATGCCGTTGCCGACCTTTTCATAGTCGAGTTGCATTCTTTTAGCTAACGGTGCAGCAACCCAGAGAGCGGAAAGAAAGCCCAGGGCGATCATGACCGCATACCAGCGAAGTGTGAAAAAGCCCCAATGCCAGATTATCGGGCCAGGCGATTGGAACATAGCTTGTCTTGATTAATAGGGATTTTTACCGTTTGGAATGGTTCCGCCATACACATCCGATGGTGGTTTGGCTGCTTTAGCTGCCGCATTAGCCGGAAGATCCGGGTCGTGCACTTCATCATGCGGGTCGTCACCTTTTGGATCCGGGCTATAAGGATACCTGTTTCCGGGGTATTTTTGGGCAACGATATATGTATCAGGCTTATCTGAATTTTCAAATCTCAAATTTGAAAAGGCCCCATCTGAAGGAATTAGGCTCAGAGTGCTGCTCAAAGCGATAAGACACGTTATCATATTATTCACCCTCCAGGGACGAATCACTGTAGTCGCCAATATTGCCAAGAGCAATCTTAAGCCCCTTTAGAAGATTAGACAAATTAGACGGAGTTTATAAATGGCTAAAACCAAGTCGCGATGGCTTTGTCAGGAATGTGGATTTGAATCAAGCGGGTATCTGGGCAAGTGTACCGACTGCGGAACCTGGGGTTCTGTGGTGGAAGAGCTGGCGCCGCAAGTGCCGGCTGGACCGGCTGGTCTGAGAGCAGCGTCAATTTCAAGTCCGGGCAAATCCTTACTGAGCGAGCCACTGTCCTTACTTGAAGACGTGGATTTTTCAGACTGCAAAAGATTGCCTACATATATAAATGATGTGGATGAAGTACTTGGGGGCGGACTTGTACCGGGCGGTGTGATTCTTATTTCAGGTGAGCCGGGTATTGGCAAGTCGACTCTTTTATTGCAGTTAGCCGGAAAAATGGCCCAATCAAACAAGACTTTGTATTTTGCCAGTGAAGAATCAAAAGCACAGGTCAAATTGAGAGCCGAACGTCTTGGTCTTGGTTCAGCTCAAATATATCTTGACGGTTCGCACTCAACTCAAGAAATTGCCCAGAAACTTTTAGAAGCTAAAGGACAAGTGGCGATAATTGATAGTATTCAGTCAATTTATCATCCCCAAATTTCAAGCGCTTCAGGCTCTGTGAGCCAGGTACGCGAGTCGGCGCAACTCATTATCGACACAGCAAAAGAAGCCAATACTTCTGTCATTCTGGTGGGACATGTCACCAAGGACGGTTCTATAGCAGGGCCGCGTGTGCTTGAGCATATGGTAGACGTGGTCTTAATTTTTGAAGGGGATCGAACCAGACGCCTGAGAGTTTTGCGCACTATCAAAAACAGATTCGGCTCCACCCAGGTTTCAGCCATTTTCACTATGACTGAAGACGGGCTCAAATCAGTCGATAATCCGTCTGAACTATTACTGGGAGAGCGGCTTGAGTGGGTAGGCAAAAGGCAGGCGCCATCAGGAACTGCAATCATTTCAGCCCAGGAGGGACGACGCAGCCTCTTTCTTGAAGTGCAGGCACTGGTGGCCAATTCAAATAGTTACAATAATAACGTCTCGCCTGCATCTATTAAAAGACTGGCCAACGGCTGGGACACTAACAGACTTTTGCAAATAATTGCTGTGCTCGAGAAAAAAATGGCAATGAGTCTTGGCCGCAGTGATGTTTATGTAAACATAGTCGGGGGGCTCGATTTAAACGATCCCTCAGGCGACCTTGGTGTTTGTGTGGCAATCGCCACTTCCTACATGGATCGCTCGATAGATCCAGGCTCAGTCTTTATCGGTGAAATCGGACTGACGGCTGAGATAAGACCGGTCGCAGATCTCGACAAGCGCTTAATGGAAGCCCAAAGACTTGGATTTACTCAAGCTTTTGTACCTAAAGGAAATTTGCCTTTAAGCAAAAACCCGGGCAAAATGAAAGTCACAGGCGTGGATAACGTCAAAGAAGTTTTCGAGCAAGTTATGCCGCAACTATTGCAAAGACAGAAATCTCAACAAAAAGATTTCAGTGCCACCAAAACAGATCCGGAACTTGTATGAGTGAGGAAAAACCGGAAATCTTAAAAACAACGGAAAAATCCGTTGAAGACGGGATATCAGCAATTCTGTTGCAAGTAAAATCGCTTCCGGACAAGCCGGGAGTTTATTTATTTCGCAATGCCAAAGGCGAAATCATTTATATAGGAAAAGCAGTTTCACTCAAGTCGCGAGTGCGTTCTTACTGGAATCAAGCCAGTTGGCGCGAGCGTCCGAAACTTGCGGTAATGGTTCCAAAGGTGGTGACGCTTGACTCCATTTTGACTAATTCTGAAAAAGAAGCCTTATTGCTCGAAGCAAATCTAATTCGCCAGCATATGCCTCGCTATAACGTCGCATTAAAAGACGACAGACGTTATCCCTGGCTTGCCATCA
>CAZEQP010000344.1:0-4562 GCA_964514345.1 uncultured Candidatus Obscuribacterales bacterium | reverse complement strand
CGGCATCGTCCAGTTCTTTGGCCTGGGAATTTAATCCTTAAGCCCGATACATATAAAGTGTTTCAGTGCAGAATCCCGGAGCCGAAAGAAGCACACCCAGGTCTTGCCAGTTCTGGGCATTGAATCCGGTTTCTTCTATCAACTCTCGTTGGGCCGCCGGAAGTGGGTCTTCACCTTTTTCGATACGACCGGCCGGGAATTCAAGGATATATCGGTCAAAAGTGTATCTATATTGTTTGATGAGTATGACTTCATTTTCACTGGGTTGAGCGATTATTACCACTCCGCCGTTGTGCTCGACTATTTCACGTGTGACAGTTTTTCCGCCGTCCTCAAGAGTGTCCAGCCTCAGATTTAAAATCACCCCGTCAAAAATTCTTTTGCTGGATGTTTTGTGTTCGGTGGTAAAGAGTGTCATTTCAATTAGTTCCTGCCAATCTAAAGCAGTATATCCTATGTCCTATGAATTACAGTCAGTGCGTCCGTTACATTGAAAGTTTGATGCCGGGCAGTTTGACTCCTTGCCTGGAGCGAATGCAAGCCTTTCTTTTGCGCAATGGAGATCTGGTGGGAAAGCCCTGCTTTCATGTGGGAGGAACCAACGGAAAAGGATCTACAACAGTAATTCTGGAAGCCGCTTTGCATAAAGGTTTCGGACTGAAAGTCGGACGATTTTCCGGACCTCATATTTTGAACTGGAACGAACGCATTTCAATAAATGGCGAATCCATTTCACAAGAAGAGTTTGCCGCAAGTTTGACCACAGTCAGGAGCCTGTCCGAGGATTTTGCCAGGCGCAATGATTTTGATGAACTTTCATGGTTTGAAATTTTGCTTGCCACCGCACTTTTGAATTTTAATCAAAAAAATGTAGACTGCATCGTGCTTGAAGTGGGTCTGGGCGGTCGGTTTGATGCGACAAACGCTTTGCCTGAATCAGATGTAGTCAGCACCATAATCACCAATATCGAACTAGATCACACTCATATTCTGGGCGACACAGTGGAAAAAATCGCCTCTGAAAAAGCCGGCATAATGAAGCCTGGATGCTGGGTGACGACTCAGGCTAAAGGTGCAGGCAAACAAGTTTTAATTGAAAAAGCCGAAGAAAAGCAGGCACCAATATTTTGTCTTGATTCGAATATCGATGCCGCTAAGAAGTTTGTTGACGACTGGCTTTCAGTAAAAGGAGGCAGAATAAAAACAGATGAAATTCTTGACTGTCTTTCTCTGCCCGGCAAGCATCAACGCTTGAATGCACTCAGTGCCCTTGTTTCTATTACTAAAGCAAAATCGTCCCGTTTTTCACTGTCGCCCTTGCTTGATGAGGATTCAGGCAAAAGACTTTGTGAAGCCTTTGCCAAAATATACTGGCCGGGCAGATTACAAAAGATTTCAGCCGGACCGCAGTTTCAAAACATGACCATTTTGCTTGATGCAGCCCATAATCCAAACGGTGCCGAAATACTTGCCCGCGCCCTTTCTGAAATGAAAATCAGCAAAACTTGCTTTATCTTAGGATTTTTTAGTAATAAGGATGTGCCTTCTTTTCTGGCTAGAATGCTGGATTTTGAAGCATCGGCCGGTCGGGTCATTGCTTATCAAGCCGCATCACATAGACAAACTATTGCTAAAGATGAAATACTTAGGCTCTGCTCATCACTGCGCCCCGACTTTGAAACAATTCAAGTCGACACTATGGAAGAAGCTTTGCAAAAAGCAAGCGAATGCCATGAGCTCGGATTCAGTGTGGTGGCCACCGGTTCTTTTGCTGTTCTGAAAGACGTGATGAAAGAATTGGGCTGGAGTTCGGTGGAGCATGCCAGGATAGTTAACCAGGGAAGCAAATCGGCAAAAACTTTATGAACACTCTTGCAAGCGGCACCACCACGGCAGTGATAAGTTTAAACGGATATGTCCGTCATCAAGGCATGCCAGTCCAAGGGGTGGAAGTAAATCTTTATCCCCAGTTCAAACAGAACGAATGGAATGCGTCGGCTGAACCTGTTGCCACCATCCGTACTACCATGAAAGGACAATTCAGTTTCAAGGTCAAACCGGGACAGTACTGTCTGGAAGCCGTTCCTGACGATTCAGGACGTTTCTTGAAAACACGAATGTCAGATCTCTCAGTGCCTTCCAGCAATCCGGTCTCCGTAAATTTGAACACCGGCGTTATGCTTCGTGGTCGAGTTGTCACCAAGGGTGGTGACCAAATCAAAACAGCTCGCGTTTACGCTTTCGGCATCGAACCCAGCTCTTACTGGACTTCAAGTTTGCTCGATAAAGACGGCGTCTACACTCTTGTTTTACCTCGCGGCAAGTATCATTTACTTGCCGTAGACACCGCCGACTCAGAACCAAACGCCGAGTTTCGTTTTCTGACCAAAAAAGTCCATGTGGTGGAAGTCGAACAGGATCAGGAATTTGATTTCAGTCTGGGACAGATATTTAAATTTGAAGGTGTGGTGCTCGACGCCACAATCAATTCAGTGCCTGAAAGTAAAGTACAGATTCGTGCCAACACTGATATGGAAAAATTCCCCATAGCCAAGCAAGAGCTGGATCTGATGACGACTATTTCTGCCGACCAAGACGGTAAGTTTCAAATCTTTCTGGATAAAGGTGCCTTTGACTTTATAATCGACCCGCCCTCCGGTTCCAAATATTTTGGCATAGAGCAAAAAGGTGTCGCAGTCAACGAAAGCTACCTAACAAGCTTCAATCTGGTGGAAGGGCAAAAAACAGAGGGTCTGATTCAGTTTGAAGGAACGAGCCTTTCGGATTGTTTGATTCGCTTGCAAGAAATTTCAAGCAGTCGCGAATATCTGGTAAAGTCCGATTCGACGGGCAAATTCATGTTGCATATACCGGCCGGCAATTACAAGCTTGCCGTCACCGCCCACCCCAAAGACGCTCCCACTGTCACAATCGATGGCGCCGAACACTCAAGTATCGCGCCCTGGACCGATATAATCAAAGTCAAGGGCGAAACGAGCGTCACCATCGACCTGATTAGAGGAAAAGCCTTAAAAGGGCAGGTCAAAGATGACACCGGCCAACCCAGACCGGGTGTGAAAATTTCAGTTTATATCGACTCAAAAAGATCATTGTGTGAAACCATGAGCGATTCAGCAGGAAAATTCTGCATTTTTCTTGCTCCCGGTGAATACAAAGTGGCGGTTCAGGACGATCGGACCAATGCCATCCCTGTAACCATAAAACAGGATGCCGAAAGCTGTGATCTGGATCTGACCTGGCACGGCTGGTGTCAGGCACGTTTCAGAGTGCACGCCGAAGACGGCGCTAATATTCCGCGCTGCCAGATAAAATACATGCCTTACGGTTATAAAGATGAAGCCGACGCTTCCCTTGGTCCGCAAGATCCCAATCCGGCCGACCTGTCTTACATGCCTCTTGGCTATGTTTTGACCGATGAGGAAGGCATTGGGCAGATAACTGTTCCGGCAGGAATTTATTCTGTATTCTTTTTTCCGCCGGAAGCCGGCTCCTATTTGCCCAAACAACTGCGCCAGATTTCCATTTCGGGAGACATGGAAAGAAAAGTAGCCTTAAGTCGCAAATAACACAGAAATTTATTTAGCTTACTTAGGGGATAGGTTTTAAGTTATAAAGCCGCTAAAATGGTCTTGGATTTACTTTGTCCGAGGATATTTGTGACCGATTCATTGATGAGGCGAAAACGACCGAAGGTTCCCACCAGTCCATGGGATATCTTGATCGCTTCTGTTGAACAGGCTATGGAACGCGGACAGTGGGAAGAAGCCGAGCGCCTGGCATTGGCTGCCCTTGAAGAAGCCGAAACATTCGATGCCGAAGACAAGCGTCTGGGCATCAATCTTGAGCTTTTGTCTGAAATTTATTACATGCTCCAGAACTATCAAAGAGGGGCGCCTGTAGTCAGGCGTTTGTTGCAGATTTATATCCGGGTCTTAGGACCGGACCACATAGACACAGGTACTGTTACCCATAACGCCGCCATGCTTTACCATTCCTGGGGCAAGCATGACGATGCCGAGCCTTTCTATGTCCAGGCTCTGCGGATCAAGAAAAACAGACTGGGAAGAGCACATCCCCAGGTTATGACCTTGCTTGGACACTACATCCAGCTTTTGTATCAAACAAACAGAGTAAAAGAAGCCGAAGAACTGAAAGCCACAGCCGTTGCAGTCGCTTCAGGCAAATTCACCCGCTCCGGTCAGTGGAAAGCCATGCCTGCCCCTGTACCTGCAAGTGAAGCTCTTTACACAAAAGAAGACGAAGCTAAAGCTGAAGGCTCGAAGACTTAATTTTTTGTTTTAAGTAATGGCACCGGATATGGTGCTAACTAAGCATCAGCACTGTGTAATAACACAGTGAAGTTTCTCTTATCCCATGTACATTGGATTGTGTGCATGGCGCTAGGAGTTATTGAGCAAGTGAGGTCCCCAAAAAAACTCAAGTTAAAAGAGATCGGACATATTATGATCGTTGTTGTCAATATGTCCGAATTTGCTATACTTAATAAGTAATGCTTAAAAATGGCAAAGCTAGAAGCATTT
>CAZEQP010000343.1:0-4579 GCA_964514345.1 uncultured Candidatus Obscuribacterales bacterium | reverse complement strand
TACCCAAATATCTTTTGGATGAGTGCGTAGAAGAAAAAAATCTGACACCAAAAGAAGAACTCTTCTGTAATTCCTCAGAATTAAGATTGTGGCAATGCCCTTCCTGCGCTCACTGTTACCGGACCAAAATACAGGCTAGGCTGGGTTTCAAGCCCTATAAAATTGAACACGATTGTCCAAGATGTTTTGAAGGCGAGCGAGTCAATCTTGAAAATAAATCGGACAAAAAAATTCTCAAGCGCTTCAAAAAGATAAAAAGAAACCAGGGATTCGATTGTCGCAATTTGCCTGAATATTATTTTGTCTACTGGAGTTGTGATGAAGGAAAGCATCTCATTTATCGCTCTTATTTACAGATATTGGCAGGAAGAACAAGCTGCAGTCCATGTAGTAAACAGGCAACAAGATTCTTGTCCGACTTTGAAGATCTCGCTGAGCAATTTGTTGAAGCGATTCGTCACCCACACTGGAAGCCGGAGAATATCAAAGCCGGTAGCTCAATGGTGGCAATCTGGCAATGCCCAGAATCTCCTGACCATAAATGGCGGAATGCCGTCTTCAGAAGAACTCTGGAGCAGAGAGGCTGTCCTTTTTGTTCAAATAGAAGATTGTCGGTCACCAACAATTTCGCCTCCTGCTTTCCAGAATTGGCTAATGAATGGAACTATTGGAAAAACGAATCAACTCCTCATTCTATAAAATCCGGAGACCGCACCAAATTCTGGTTTATCTGTTCCAAAGGACACGAATACTCCGCTTCAGCCTGGGAACGCGTAAAGCGTCATGTCGGGTGCAAGATTTGCCAGGTAAAAGATTCCTGTCTTGCCAAAAGCCATTCTGACCTAATTGATACATGGCACCCATTCTTAAATGGAGAATTGACTATATGGAATGTCAGCGCAGGCTCACAAAAGAAAATCTGGTGGACCTGCCCGTTGGACGAAGACCACATATACAGGCGGTCTGCGCGAGATCATTGTCTTCGCAAACTTGAATGTCCTTTTTGTAGAAAGCAAGAACTCAAATCGACTTCAATTCCCGAAATCAATATTGCCCTAATCTGATCAGAACTGGGCCCATGTCTCGAAGTGGTTGCCCAAAGTGCATCCTCGCTGATTTTGCGGGTGCATTTTGGGCAGCCATGGCTGCACTTTCTACTTAGAATTCTTTTGTCTGATCAATACGAAAACAGAAATTCAAACTAAAGAAAACATATGTCAAAGAAAAAGAAGGCAGCGGAAACTCGCCTGTTCGGTATCGATGTGGCACACCATGAAGGTGTCATTGACTGGCATCGCTGCAAAAATGCAGGAGTTCTGTAGTGTCTGTCCGGTGCGTTACGTGGTAGCGCAGGGAATGTCAATCTGATTTCCTAGAGAAGTCACCAATTGAGGACGAAGAGTCTTTAAGGCGGAGACCAATTCTGAGGAAGAAGTTGTTGCAGTTCGTTTGTTTTCATACTGTTAATTCGCGCCAGGACCTCGGCGTACCAGTCGACGGGATTGATACCATTTCGCTTGGCGGTAGCTATGAAGGAGAGATGGACAGCGATAGCTTTAGCGCCTTCATCGGAGCCTGCAAACAGACTGTTTTTTCGCACGAGCACCCAGCACTTGATCGCGCGCTCGCTTTCATTATTATCAATCGCGATATCAGGATTCTTGAGAAATCTTGTAAGAGCGATCCAGTGATTGAGTGTGTAATTGACCGCCTTAAGCAGCTCATGAGTGGGGTTAAGACCAGCTTTAGCATGCACGATAATTTTTCGCAGAAGTTTAATCAGCGGTTTAGATTTTTTGCGTCGCACAGCGAGCCGAAAAGAAGCCGGTTTGTCTTTAATGTCCCGCTCAATTTTGTAGAGTTCTTTGTAGATATCGAGAACAGCATTGCAGATTTCTTTCTCGGTAAATTCGGACTCAAAGTATCTTCGCCTGGAATGAGCATGGCAACCGGCTTCGGTTCTTTGTCCATCTTTGAACAAAGCATCAAAACCGGTGGCAGCGTCGGCTTGAACAATGCCTTTGAAGTCTTCGAGAAATTTGAGGTTATTGTCGAAAGTTTGATTTGGCGAAAAGTCAAACATGTTGATTGGATACTTAGCATCACCGATGTAGGCGGTCATCTTTCCGGTGCGGATGTTGTTTTTATTCTTCCGGTCCTGAATCTTAATGGAAGAATCATCCGTCTTAATGATGTTGGATTTAAGCAGTTCTTGTTTCTGCAATTCGTACAACAAAGAAAGAGTTTGGGCTGTAGTTTGCATCCAATCGCTCTGGGTGGAACGAGGAATAGTGATATTTTGGCGAGCGAAGATTTTCTGCTGGCGATTGTTGGGAAGTCCATCTTCGAGTTTGCCGACTATGATTTCAGCCAGAAGTCGAGGACCTGCGTAGCTGCCGGGAATAGGAGGATAAGGTTTTTCAGCTGTAACGATGTATTGCTTGCATTTAGGGCAAGAGCGAGTTTCCTGAAGATGATCAAGTACTTTCAATTTAGCGCTGACCATTTCAAGTTGCTGAGTGAGAAGATTGCTTACAAAAACCGTGTTCACAGAGCAACTTGGGCAAATCGAATCTTCAGGTTTTACAAAATGTTCTTTCGGTTCGTGATTCAGATTTTTTGCATTTTCGATGATGTGCTTGATGCCGGTCGATTTTTCAGCATCGGAGGCGGTG
This sequence comes from uncultured Candidatus Obscuribacterales bacterium, assembly GCA_964514345.1. Lineage (GTDB taxonomy): Bacteria > Cyanobacteriota > Vampirovibrionia > Obscuribacterales > Obscuribacteraceae > Aved-18. The sequence goes on along the minus strand of CAZEQP010000343.1, from coordinate 1,904 downwards.
CTGGATTCGGGCTTAGGAGGTGCAGGACGCGGATTATGTTTCTCGGTCTTTTTCCCGTAGTCGCGCTTGTTGCGTTTCTTGGTTTGTACAATTACAGTGTCAAGTTTAGTTTGAAGATCGGCAAGAAGTTTACACATCTCTGCGTTGCCGTCCAGAGCTTGCTGAAGCTGCTTCTGCAAAGTTTCGACAAGAGCAGTAAGGCGACGAATTTCTTCCCAAGCATTAGGGTGCTCTTCTTTCAATCGTGCAAGATCGTCGTCGGGCATCGCGCCACCGTATTTAGTATTAACACGATGATACACTATATTGCATAGTGTAAGCAAGCGAATGACAAAAAAATGACACCACATTTAATGCGGGTATTTTTGAATGAGCGTCTTAGAATCGATAATTATGTTTCATCTAAGAAGGCTCAAAAGCCTGACTGTATGGGGATCACTGTTTTTCTGGGCGTATGTTTGTATGTATTTGGGGTAGGTTTTTGCTTTGATTTCGGCTGTTTTTCTTGTAGCGTTTAAGTCTTTTAACGGAACTCGAATCGATGCCGTGCAATAGCATCATGAGGTCGGCTCTTTCGATTTCGATTGGCGCGTATTCACCGTTCACGAATTTGATATCGGGAAAAGAGAACTTTCCAATTTCGAGCTTCTTGGCGTAGATGGCGAATCCATCCAGATCAAACCAGAAGATTTTGATGAAGTCACCGGCCCTGCTTCTGAAAATGAAGAGATGGCCTGAAAGTGGATCTTGCTGCAAGAGGCTTTGCACCATGCCGAACAGTCCATTGAAAGAGCGCCTCATGTCAGTTGGTTTTGTGCAGACAAAAATCCGAGTTGAGGGTGAGAGATTGAACATTTCCTTATTGCTCCTTCAAATTGCAATGTTATCGCCTGAGTCCATTAACGAGTTTCAAAAGCACATCTAAAGATACGTCCGTTGGCGCTGCTATCCTGGTGCCGTCATTCAACGTGATATCAATTTGCCGGTTTACAGATTCAGTAACAAAGTCAACAACATGCATTGGCACAAACTCCGGTTTAGCCGCTGGTTCATTGACTGATGTCTTGTCCGGCAAATTCAGTTCCTTCAAGCGCTTTCGCCAGTGGTGCAGGTTACCGGAACTAACTCCATGAGAGCGACAGTAGTCTCTTTGACTGCCTGGATGAGCATCAATTTCGTCAATAACTCGATTCCAGTATTCAATCTGTTCAGGCAGCTTGGAAGGTCTGTTATCTCCTTTGCTGACTTTCGAAACTATCCCGAGTTCTTCATCTCGCTCACGCAGCTCTCTTCGCCAAAATTGAAATGTATTTGGAGAAATACCCTCCTGCGCACAGAATTTCTTGAATGGCAGCCCGCTCTTCTGAAACCGTTTAAAGACTTCTCGCCAATATTTCTCTCTCTCCGGATCGCGTCTAACTTTTCGTCTCACCATGTTTTTAATCCCACGTCAGTCTCAAGCACTGTAAAAATCAGCGCTTTCAAGGCTCCGCTTCTCTTTGCTAATTTCCTGCTCTGCTCGCAGTCCCTGTTATTTCAATTTTCAGGTCCGTTGCTGCGAACACTAAAATCAAACCATCCTGGCAAAATTTTCTCTACCACGTGTTTCAGCGGACGGACACGTTCTGTACGCTTTTCTGAAAGCAACAGAAGCTTCCACCTTTCGCGATAAACGCTACAAGTTCAACCGCGCTCAATGCGCTGCAAACGGCATCCCCTCAGGCGGATATCACTTTTTTCGTCCACGGGCGCCTGTATCACGTCAGATTACCAACCTGGTATCTATGGTCGGCTCTATGCAGGATGGTGAATTGCCTCCTGTGCTCGACCTGGAAGTGCCGGAGTCTTGGAGAAGTCTCTCACTGAGACAGCGTCTCAACATCGTTCGAGCTTGGCTTGATGGC
>CAZEQP010000342.1:0-4588 GCA_964514345.1 uncultured Candidatus Obscuribacterales bacterium | reverse complement strand
CAAATCCGCGTTTGCGACCGGTATCTCGGTCAGTAGGTATTGCTACTGAAGTAACAGCGCCCGCTTGTTCGAAGATCTCCTGGAGTTTCTGCTCCGAGACGTTAAAGGACAGATTGCCCACGAAGAGCTTCTTTTTATCAATATTCATTTACACATCATTGGCACTTACACGGCAATCTAACAGTTTCGGCCGAGTTGCTCCAGTGCCAGGAGCTATTTAATTGTCTATCACGAAACACCCGAATACAAGCATATTTCCAAAGACGTATCAAATGTTATCCTTTTTCGGCACCGGGTATAATGTAATGAGACAAGGCTTTTAAATCGGTCAGACTAGGGGTCCACTCCCTTGAGCCAAAGCTTCTTTTCTTACCTCGTCTAACGCCATTTTGGAACGAGGTAAGTGAATCATGTCTGTTGCCGGCTTTTTCGTTTTTTTGATTATTTCTGCATTTTTTGCCTTCATTGTTGATCGCGTAGTCCCCGGCCGTATACCGGGCGGGTTTGTCGCCGGCACCATAGTCGGTATCATAGGCAGTTTAATCGCCTCAAGGCTCGGTCCGGATCAACCTGCCATAGCCGGAGTAGCTATCTTGCCCGCTGCTATGGGTGCACTTATAATGGTAGTCTGCCTGGCTTTGATGGGAACAAGCCAGAAACGCTATCGCAAAAAAGCATAGATTCTTAGCTTTCCACCGTTTCGTCATAACTTAAAACAGAATTGTTATTAGTCGATATCTTGTACAATTCACTTGATTTGCCGACTGAATCCGCATCGATTTCTACCGGCGCAGGACTTGAACAGCTTTCAGATGACGGTCGACAACGGACTTATTTGAATACGGCCTATAGCATCGAAGCTCCGGCCAAAACACAAATAATAGATCTGGCTAAAAATCTTCAGGTCACGTAGCCTTCCTAGTTACTGCGCTGTTTCTTTTTCGGTTTTTTATGCTTACTTTTTTTCTGACCTGATTTAGCCGGGTCATTCATATTCTGGTACATCTCGTATCCGTAATAGCCCACTCCGGCAATCAAGGAAATGACAATAATGAGTTGCAGAAGACCCATGGGGGTTATAGGCGCTCTTCTGTATTTAAAAACAGGTTTGGCGCTTTTATCCACTCTGTCTTTTTCAGCCCGTTCTTCACGAATTATGTCCAGAACGTCAGCCGAAGAGTCGGTATCCTGGTGCTTCAGCTGCCAGGCGCCTGAATCGAGCTGAGGCAATTCGGAGATGGGGATAAGATTTTCTTTGTTGTCGATAATGTCTTTTATCACATCTAAATTGGTGGCTGTGGACAGAGCCAGTCCGCGTTCATCTGCCATTTCTTGAAACTCGCCCAGCGTTTCAGGCAATTGCGGATAAAGGAAACAAACAAGATTCAAGCTCAATCTAAGCGACTCATCCCTTATTTTGAAATCGTCGGGCATTTGAGAGATATATTCAAATTCGCCGTCGGCAATGGAAAGTAGAGCTTTGATGGCGTCGTAACCGCGAGTTTTTTCGCCATCTATGGCCGCGCCCAGAACTACATTGGCGTCACGGATATACATGGCGCCGGACAGTTTGGGCTTGGTGGCACGAAAGCGCAAAATTGATTTTCCTTTGCATCCAAGCTCAAGCACACGTTCAAGCACATTGCTTACACGCAGATCAAAAGAAAGACGTCCGGTAAATGCAGTTATTTTTGCTTTGGCTGGTCCCAGTCTTATTTCACCTGGTCGCTCCATAATTCCTGATTCACGTATTTTGGCGAATTCAGGGTCTTCATCCACCCAGTCTTTTTCAGAGTTGGTTTGTAAAAGGGGCTCTTCGCCCCGAGAAAGCAAGCGCAAGTCGCCGCGCAAGTCAAATAGATTTTGATACCGCTCATCCGGGTCTTTAGCCAGACATTTCATAATCATTTGCTCCAGATAAATGGGGCAACGATTGCGGCTCATTTTATTTACGCTGGGGACAGTGCTTGATTTGTGCTGTTCAAGAATGGCTTCAGGATCTTCTCCTACAAATGGAGGGCGTCTTGAGAGCACTTCAAACATGACAGCGCCCAGAGAATAAATGTCTGATCTGGGATCTGGAATGGCTGATGTGAGACGCTCCGGAGCTATATAAAAAACACTGTCAGCAAAATCAGAGGCGTCAGCCTGGAAATTGTCTTTCGAGCTTAAAATAGTGTACATGCCTGAATTGGCCAGTTTGCACCAGACATGATCCGATTCAAGCGAATTTACAAGAATATTGGCCGGACGCAGATCACCATGCACGATACCATGAGCGTGCAGATAAGAAAGTGAGCTGCACAATTGAGTGAAGACTTCGATAAAACTGCGCTGGTTAGGCGGTTTGCTTGAAGTAAATCTGGTGATGGGCTGACTGTCGAAATATTCCATAATAATGAAAGGACAGTCTTCAGTAAGCGAATCTATGCTGTAGAGAGTGACCAGACTTGAATGTTGCAACTCAAGAAGACGCTGCATCTCAGTTTTGAATTTTTCTACTTCTTGCGGACCTTTGAAAACATCAGGCTTCATCACTCTTATGGCAAAAACCCGACCGTTTAAATCCTGCACTTTATAAACAGCCGAATTGTTTCGCTGCTCATACTGATCGAGCACCTGATAGCGTTGTTTCAGTTGTTCTATGGCTTTTTCAAAGGTCATGAATCACATTCCATATTTTTGAAGAACACTTGAAATTGTATTGTTTAAAAACCAGCCTGCAAATATCAGTAGAGCGCAACCGACTAAAGTTAGTACGAGCATGAGTGTACCAATTTTTTTTACCAGTTTTTTGGTTGTTGACTTCTTGTCTTCTGTATTATTTGACTGATTGGGATTTGACCCCGGCTCTTGATTCACTGGTATTTTCCTTACTTTTAATGAATTGCGAAAGAGCCTTGACTGCCAGATTTGAAGGATCAAAAGTGGCTACCACGCAAGGCCAGTCGGGTAAAACTTCAAGATCATAGGGCGAGTCGCAAATAACAGCCAGTTTAATTTCTGCTTTCTGAGCTATTGTCTTTGCAAGCTCAATTTGACCTTTATTGTTTTGAGCGCGAAAAGTGAGCAAGATTACATTTTTTCCCTGGCATCGACCGCCCAGTTCTTTTATTTCGTCAGCCTGCGGGTCCAGACTGTACTTAATTTCGCTGTATCCGCCAAGACCTGATATTTTCAGTTCTTCCACCAGATTAAGTGGATAACGCTCGTGTGCCGGGACAAGCACCAGCCACTCTATTTGAGAAGCGCAATTTTGAATCTCAAGAGAAGAAGAAAAATCGGCTTTTAAAACACTGAGCGCAGATTGAGATACTTCAAATGCGGTGGAAAAATCATCTTCGAGCCGTGATACAAGTTGCTGATAACGATCCGGATACTTATAAGGATGTGCCGTTTCAGGTCTTTTGTCGAACAATTTTTCGCGTCTCATCAAAGCTGAATTGAGTCTTTCCAGGGGCAATCGACCCTGAGCAAAAGCTTGCACCAGAGCCGAGTGAGCTTCCATTTGTTCTTCTGCGCTGCCGTTTACAAGCACAGTATCGGCACCGGCACTCACGGCCATAACGCAGGCTTCACCCAGACCGAAGAGGCTGGTTATGCCTTTCATAGTCATGTCGTCGGTCATTATAAGTCCCGAATAATTCAGGCGACGGCGTAAAATGTTGTGTATATTTGCCGACAATGAGGCCGGAATTGGCTTTTCATCGATACATTTGATCCAGATATGTCCGGTGAGAATTATGGGCAGAAATGGCATACACTCTATAAATGGCGCCAGATCTCGTTCTTCCCACAGGGTTAATTCGTCGTCCACTACAGCCAGTGAAAAATGTGAGTCTTCTTTAGTGGCTCCATGTCCAGGAAAATGTTTACCCACAGGATGCAAGCCATTTGCCGAAATTGTTTGAGCAGCGATTTTTGAGTATTGCGCCACCTGTTTGGAATTAGAGCCGAAAGCACGTGTGCAAACTATGGGACATTTTTTCTCGCTGGCTACATCAAGCACAGGTGTAAGCAAACAATTGATTCCCAGGAAGCCTGACTGTCTTGCATTTATTTCCCAGATTTTTTCAATTGTGCCCCCCGGATTATTTGCCTCTACCTGAGCACAAGCTAGGGGTGAGGGCAATGGTGTCAACGCATTGTCGAAACGCTGCACAGCGCCGCCTTCTTGATCGACAGACATGATGGGAAAATGGTGGCTATTCATCACCACATCTGAAAGCAGTATGGCAAGCTGTTCAAGATCCTGCACGTTTTCTTTGAAAACTGTGATACCGCCTATAATGCCTCGTTTGAGCATCCTTTCAAAATCGGCGGGAAGATCGGTCCCAGGAAGGCGCCCTACAATCAGTTTGCCAACTTCTTTTTCCAGGTCTTCGATTTTCATGGCTTTGTCTTTTAGATCAATTCTTGACGCCGAGCAGTCTGAAAACGTCTATAGTTGTTGTTTTGCCTTTGACATTATACTGTCCAAGCTGGACAAACTGACAGCGGTCGGCGGTCAAGTTGTAGGTGGCGCCGTCGACTATGATATCGCCGGGGGTGTCATCACCGATAAGTTTTTCCAGGCGAAGAACCAGGT
>CAZEQP010000341.1:0-4643 GCA_964514345.1 uncultured Candidatus Obscuribacterales bacterium | reverse complement strand
TCTTCCTTTGTTTCAGCCGGACCCTGAGCGTATTATCAACGATTGCAAAAATTTGAGCGTTAAAGGAGGTCTTGTAATTTATGAGTATCCGGAAAGAGCAGGGCTTCCTATCTACCCTGAAGAAAGTGTGGAGAGTCCTCTTAACGAGGCCAAGATCCGGCTTAGCCGGTGGGCCGAAAAAAACGGGCAATTATGGCTACTTGCACATCTGGAAGGCTGGATTAAAATCTCGCCTTCCGGAAGATGGTGTCAGTCATTTTATGACGATATTAGTTATAAAATGGGTCTTCCCAATCAGTTTGAGAAATTTGTTTGTATTCGTAAGTTCACCAACGGAGACACTACTCTTTTTCATTACAGCAGCAGGGACAGAATTTGGCAGTGGCGAGATACAAAAAAAACAGCCTCATACTTATCTGATTTTGCTGAAAAACTGAAAAAGCAAAATTTGCGCTTTCTCGTAGTCATGGTACCTACGAAATTCAGGGTCTACCAGAACATGCTACAAGGTTCGGACAGAATAATGTATAGTCAGTTCCCCACCTTCTTTTCAAGCTTGCAAAAAGAATTGCAAATGAAAAAAATAGACTCCATCGATCTCACCGATAATATGATCAGTGAAGCAAAACGGGCATATCAATCAGGCCGATATCTATATTTTTTGGATGACGAGCACTGGACGCCTTTAGGAATAAGGGTTACAGCTGAGCAGATAAGAAATCATCTCAACCATGACAAAAATAATCCTTAAATTCGCTGTCGCCATAATGATCTTAGTTTTTGCCTGGGCCTGCCGCCAAGAAAATAAGCCTGCGACTACGCCATTGCTTTTGCCCACATACAACACAGACATCTCAAAAATAATCATTTCCAATTGTGCCGGTTGTCATCACAAGGGCGGACCTGGACCGTTTAGTCTTACAGAGTATGCTGATGTGAAAATTCATGCTTCTGAAATCCTTTCAGTGACACAAAGCGGAGTGATGCCGCCGTGGAAACTTTCGCCGGGATGGGGTGAGTTTATGGGAGAGCCTACATTCACAGACAAAGAAAAAGAACAATTAAAAATATGGCTGACATCCGGTTGTCCTCGGGGAGAAGGCAAAAGCCCCCCGGCTCCAAGCTTTCCGGATCAAAATGTCTGGCGTTTGGGAAAACCGGATGTGATTTTAAAAATGGCTGAGCCGTTTATAGTTCCGCCATCCGGCCCGGACATATACAGATGCTTCGTATTGCCGATGAATTTAAAAAAAGACACATTTGTGAAAGCCACTGAGTTTCATTCAAGCAACAACAAAGTCACTCATCATGGTCTGCTTATCCTGGATAACACCAAAGCAGCTCGCAAGCTGGATGCCAAAGATCCCGGACCAGGATATCAAATGTACGGAGATCCTGGTTTTGTTCCTTGTGGCGGACTGGGAAATTGGGTGGTCGGGCATTATGATGGAGACAGTTTACCCAAAGGAATAAGCCGATTGGCTAAAAAAGATTCTGATTTGGTTTTGCAGATGCATTTTCGTCCGACCGGAAAAGAAGAGGAAGTACAAGCTGAAGTGGGAATTTACTTCGAGTCGAAGCCGCCAGAACATGTTGTGACAAAGATTTTTCTGGTCAAATTTGATCTAGATATCCCACCGGGAGTAGATAAATTTGAATCATGGCAAGACTTTACTCTTCCCATCGACACGTATTTGCTTGGTATCCGACCTCATGCGCACAATATCTGCAAAGAAGCTCGCATTGTAGCTGTGTTGCCGGACAAAAAAGTGATTCGTCTTATGAAATTGAAAGACTGGGATTTCAATTGGCAAACAGACTACAAGTACAGGAAATCGATCTACCTGCCCAAGGGGACCAGAATAAAGGTAGAAACTATTTATGATAATTCGCTAGGAAACATTCATAATCCCAGTAATCCTCCCAAGAGAGTTTTTTGGGGACAGAGCACAAAAGACGAAATGTTCTTTTATTCATTTGATTTCATCGCCGCGCGCGAAAATGAACGACGTATCCTGGTTGATTATGTGAACACGAATACCCGAAAATTTCTTTTTCATGCTGTCTGGTAAAGTGAAGATATTGTTTATACTGTCTTGCCTGGTGGCTTTTAGCGCTTGTAGGTCAAATGAGAGCATGGACAAAAATGTCACCTATAACAAAGACATCGCCCCTCTCATCAACAAAAATTGCGCAAACTGCCACCATCAAGGCGGTGCCGGACCTTTTTCGCTCACTTCATACGAACAAGCAAAAGACCATGCAATAGAAATGGCTTTTGTTACGCAGCGAGGCTTGATGCCTCCCTGGCGAGCCGAACCTGGTTTTGGAAGTTTTATTGACGAGCGTTATCTGAGCAAAGGAGATGTTTCAAAATTCAAGTATTGGTCGGAAAACAATATGCCGCAAGGCAAAGGGCAAGCTCCTTCCTCACCTGTTTTTGATCCGCCGGATAAGTGGCAACTGGGAACGCCCGATATCATACTGAAAATTGAAAAACCTTTTGTGGTGCCTGAAGTTGGGCAAGATGTTTACAGATGCTTTGTTTTGCCCACAAATTTGAAAGAAGATATTTATGTCTATGCTACTGAGTTTCATGCCGGTCAGAGCAGGTCTATTCATCACTGTGCATTGTTTCTAGATTCGACCGGAGCCGCTCGTGCTCTTGATGCCAAAGATGAAGAACAGGGCTACTCTATGTATGGTGATCCCGGATTCGTTCCTCAAGGTGGTCTGGGAATCTGGGGACCGGGAAAAGTGGAGCGTCCGCTGCCTTCGGGCGTGGGACGTTTGATAAAGAAAAATTCGGATATAGTTTTGCAAACTCATTTTAATCCTACAGGCAAGGCGGAGCCCGTGCAGTTAAGCGTTGGACTTTATTTGTGTAAAGAAAAACCCAAGCATCTTTTGACCCGAATACCTTTATCGAAGTTTTATATCAGTATCACTCCAGGTGCTCCAGCGTATGAAGTCTGCCACCAGTTCACCATGCCTGTTGACGTGCATATAATGGCTATCGGTCCGCATGGTCACAAGCTTATGCGGCAGATGAAGTCCGTTGCCACTCTGCCAGGCGGCAAGCGCGAGCAACTTGTATGGGTAAAAAATTATGACTTCAACTGGCAAGCGGATTACTGGTACAAAGAGCCTGTATCACTACCTAAAGGGACAAATATCAAATTGCAAGCTGTGTACGACAATTCAGGCGCCAACCCTCAAAATCCCAATCATCCTCCAAAGCGGGTTTATTCAGGTCAGAATACATCGGATGAGATGTTTCTGTGCTGGTACGATGTGATAGTAGACAATGAGAATGAACGACCGCAATTGATAGACTATATACGTCGCAATCGGCTTAAATTTTTGATTTTCTGGCTCAATTAGGCTTTTCCTGCTGTTTTTCTTTTATCAGTTCGGCTGCAGGTTTTCTTACTTCGGATGCAAGCCCCAGCAGGGCGAATATTTGAATCAGCCATCCCCCTGGGTCTATCTGCATAGGTGAGAAATCGAGCCTTGCCGACCAGGGAAAGGCATGATGATTATTGTGCCACGATGCTCCCAGGGTGGGGATGGCCAGCCAACCGTTATTGACTGATTTATCTTTTGTGGCAAAAGAGCGTTTGCCGAAAATATGACAGATGGAATTTACGCAGCCGGTAGCATGATTCACCAAAAACATGCGGGCAAGTCCTCCGAAAATAATCCCCCGCCAAATCGAATTGGGGTTTCCGGATATAGCGTATAATATCGCCCCTGGTGCCAGAAGTCCCAGAAAAAACCAGACAAAATAGGTTTGCGAAATGAAACGAATGGGCTTATCTTGCAACAAATCCGGCACATAAAGCACCGGGTTGGTGATGCGTTGCGACAAAATCCAAGAGCCGTAAGCGTGTATGAAAGAGGCTGGAGTCAGTTTGCCCTTGAAATAAGGCGTATGAATGTCATCGGCGGTATCGGATGATGAGTGGTGATGTCTGTGCAAAGCTGTCCAGTATATGACCCCACCCTGTCCGGTCATCGAGCCGAAAATGGCAAGTGCAGAGCGCAGAGGCATTTTGGCTTTGAAACTGGCATGAGAGAAAAGACGATGATAACCTATTTCAAGTCCAACATGAGTCAAAAAAAACATCACAGCAAGGACAGCGAATTCATTAGCGCTCATTCCTGTATAGAGCAATAGAAGGCAAGCTGCCGCAAATCCAAGATATGAAGCAGCGAAAGTGAGCAGGTAATGAAAAAACAAAAGGCGTGCAGCCAAGCTGGTGCGCTTGAAAAGCGAAACTTTCTGATCTTCGGCATTGACCGGCACTCCCGGAGCCACTTGAGTATCAAATGTCTGGTTGGCTATTATGTTACTATTGCCATGGTCGTCATTCATAAGTTAAGCCTGATTTTGAATATTCTGATTAGATTTTACCCGTTTATTAATACAAGCATCGCATCAAGTTTGGTATTGCTTGCCGCCTGCACTGTGTCGGAGCCCGAAACCCAGCTGAACCGGGGAATAGAACTGCTCGGACAGGGACAATATAATCTTGCCATTGTGCACCTCAGTCAGACTGTCAAAGAGTGTCCCAATGCCGCAGAGGCTTATGGACGGAGGGCGCAAGCATACTTCAGGCTGGGAAGGTGGACCGAAGCTC
>CAZEQP010000340.1:0-4644 GCA_964514345.1 uncultured Candidatus Obscuribacterales bacterium | reverse complement strand
GCACTTTCAAATGATGCCGGTTCGGAACAGTCTTTGATAGACACACTCGTAGACGGAAGATACAACAACAATCAGATGGCAAAAGAAGACCGCTTCATGCTGGCCGAAGCCATCAAACAGTTGCGTGATGGATTGCGCGAAGTAGTCCAGCTGACCTTCTATGAAGATCTCAGCCAGACTGAAGTCGCTCGCCGTTTGGGTATTTCACAAATGCAAGTGTCGCGCCGCCTGCGGGCCGCCACTGCCGAACTGCACAAAATAATCACTCACAACAGAAAAATCTCCGGTCAAAAAGGCGGTTAATGTCGGCCAAGCTGGTCATTGAGGCACGAGGCATCATCAAAGATCGCATCGGCGGTCTTATGCGCAATAAAACGCGTGTCCGCATCTTAGATGAGCTTGAACTTCTGGTCCAGGAAGGTGAAGTATACGGTTTGCTTGGTCCTAATGGTGCCGGCAAAACCACTACTTTGAAAATACTCTTGGGCTTGCTTAAACCGGACAAAGGCGAGATTTCAATTCTGGGCAAAGAAGTGGGCAATTTGTCCGGACTGGCTCAGATAGGCTTTCTGCCAGAAAATCCATATTTTTATTCACACCTTACAGGCAGTGAATTTCTGGATTTTATCGCTCAACTCTTCAGTATCGGCAAATCTGAGCGCCTCAAAAGAAAAGCTGAATTGTTGAAACTGGTCAAACTGGAAACCTTTGCAAATGAACCCATGCATAAATACTCCAAAGGTATGTTGCAACGTCTTGGTATAGCCCAGTCGCTAATCAACGAGCCGGCGCTCATTTTCTGGGACGAACCAATGTCGGGGCTTGATCCCATAGGGCGCAGAGATGTGCGCGAAATTTTGCGCGATTTAAAATCTAAAGGCAAAACTGTACTTATGTGCTCACACCTTTTGCCTGACATAAACGACCTTTGCGACCGGGTCGGCATATTGTTCAAAGGTAAATTAATTGCTCAGGAAGAAGTAAAAAACATATCAAAAGAAGGAAACTATCTTGGTCTTGAAGAATATTTCCTGAAAAAAATAGGCGAGGCCGAGGCTGCAAATGGAACAGCTTAAAGTTGTGGGCGCCATCGCCTTAAACTCTTTTCGTGAAACTGTTCGCGACCGGGTTTTATATGCCTTTTTTGTTTTTGCCTGTGTTGTCACAGTGGGCGGCATTTTGCTGGGCTCGCTTTCTGTGGGTCAGGATTTGCGCATAATTGAAGATCTGGGCATGGCTGTTGTTGCCATCATAGGCGGTGTTATCACAGTTATTGCCGGAACCAATATGGTTTATAAAGAACTGGAGCACAGAACCATTTATGTAATTTTCACCAAACCTGTTACAAGCTGGCAATTTATCCTGGGAAAATATCTGGGACTGGGCATGTGCATACTGGTCATGACCCTGATGATGGGCGCTTTTCTCATTTGTCTTGTGTGGCTGGTAGATCCTATGCACCAGATTCAATTGCACCTTCCACGCATATTGCCTTCAATTTTGCTGGTACTGTTGGAAATGCTTTTTGTGCTGTCTCTGGCTACTTTCTTTTCCACTTTCTGCAGCCCTGTTATGAGCGTCATTTTCACTTTGAGTCTCTGGTTTATCGGTCACCTCGGAACCTCTTTACTCGAACTAGCCAACATGTCTGAAAACCAGTTTGCCCGCCTGCTTTTAAAGACTGTTTACTGGCTTCTGCCTGACCTTTCTAATCTTACAAGAATCAGATCCTTGCTCATGTATGGGCATTATCCATCTAAGGAGATGATTCTTTTTCTGTCTTGTTACGTGCTTGCCTTTATCCTTCTTTTGCTGTGCACTGCAGCCATAATCAACGAGAACAGAGAGTTTCCCTAAACAATGGACGGTTTTGTAGATACTATTACAGATTTTTTGAACGCCAGCCAGTATGCAAATTTGCGAATGGTTCTGGCACCTGTTTTGGGTCTTTGTCTGGGCAGTTTTCTCAATGTTGTGGCAATACGTTCACTGGCCGAGAAATCCTGGATTCATCCTGCTTCGCACTGTCCAAAATGCTCACATAAACTTGGGGCTCTGGACCTGATACCAGTAATCAGTTTTATTTTGCTGAAGGGTAAATGTCGTTATTGCAAAGCATCCATTTCATGGCAGTATCCATTGACTGAAGCCGGTACAGCCGTCATATTTTTTCTGGTGGCACAAACATTCGGCTGGACCCTTTCGGGTCTAGCTATGATTATTTTTTCCTGCACTCTTATTGCAGTCACTCTCACTGACTTGAGAGCAAAACTGATTCCCCATGAGATTACATATCCGTCAATGCTCCTGGGCATTTTATACAGCTCATTCTGGGGCACCGGTTTTTTTAATACTATGGCCGGTGTGGGCATAAGTTATGTTTTGTTTGATTTTATCGATTTTTACGGACTAATAAGCATCCGCTGGTTCCAGGGTCAGTCTTCAAATAACGAAGATGACGAAAATGTGGAGGACGACACGCCCAAAGAAGATACTGAAGAAATCGACCCGGGTATAGATCGCAATTTCGAAATCACCGAAACAAAAAAACCTTTTTCCATATTCGATGACGACGACGACAATGTGGTGATGGGAGGCGGTGATGCCGTTCTTGCCGCTGTGATTGCCGCCTGGATGGGTATGGAACGCATGCTTTTGTCTGTCGCCCTGGCTTTTTTAGTAGGTTCAATCATGGGAGCCTGCTATGTATTTCTGGATATGAAACGGCGCGGCACCCTTAATCTGGTGATAAAACCGGCCATCTGGGGATTTTTTATAGGACTGGCACTAATGGCTATGCCCCTTGTGGCGGTGGCTGTTTTAGCCCGCGACACCCAGACCTGGCTCACTCCCAATCTGGCTGTATTGGCGCTCTCAGGCGGCATTTGCGGTGCTCTGGTATCCGCCGTTTTCACCGGTTCGCGCTTCTCTGTTAAGTTTCCTTTTGGACCGTCACTGGCTTGCGGTGCATTTATAGTGATGCTAATTGGCAATAATCTTAGTAATATTGGATATAGCGGCGGAAACTGGGCAATATTTATGCATTAGGCTAGACGCAGGAGAAATTCAAAACCTTGTTCGGCCTCGGGTTTAGTAAAAAAGACGGACCACGCCTCGGTGTTGATATCAACAGCGACTCTGTTACTTTGATTCAACTGGAAAAAGCTCGCTCTCATATAGAAGTGACCCGTTTTGCCTCCTCACCGACACCAGCCAATACGGTGAGAGAAGGTCTTGTTACCGACCCTCAAACTATAGGCTCAGTCATTCTTGAACTTATTCAAGCCGCCGGTATTCCCATTTCAGGTCCGGCTCCCACTCTCAATATGACCATTCCGGCTCAAGCCGCTGTTATAAGATTGATTCCTGTTCCCACCGGCATGCCTGCAGAAGAATTAGCCGAAGTTGTCACCCAGGAAGCGGCTAACCACATTCCCTATAATATTGCCGAAGCTAATCTGGACTGGTCTTTGATGCCCGCCACAGAACGCACCGACCCTGACGGTGTGCGCCGGGTGGACGTTATTCTTGCCGCGATTCAAAGGTCTATTATCGAAAGCTGCTGGCTCACCACAGACAGTGCCGGAGCAAAACTGGGACGAGTGGAAGTTTCCTCACTTGCCGCCATCCGCGGCTTAGCCTTGAGCGGATATCTGGGCTCGACCGGTCACACTTCAATGCTGGTCAATATCAGACAAGACGCCACCGATATCAATATCATCAGAAGCTCAATGCCGTTATTTGGACGTTCAATTCTTGTAGGTGTGGAATCACTTACAGAGGCTATTTCACGCAGCCTGGACATTGATTTTGAACAGGCGCTTGATTTATTGCCCCAGCTTCCAGTTTTTGGCACTCCTCCCAAAAATGAAATTCAGGGTCATGCCGCCCAGGTGGCCCGAACCATATTCAGTGACATCACAGACGAGCTTGAACGCTCTCTTGAATATTTCCAGTCGCAAGGAAATGAAACCACTTTAGACAAAATAATTCTCACCGGTCAGGGCTGTATGGTGCCCAATATTGATAATTATATTTCAAACAGAATCGGGCGCAAAGTGATGATGGGCAATGCCATGCGCGACATGGTATTCGACAAATCAGTAATAGTCGAGCGTATGCAACCTATTCTTTGCGGTCTTATAGGCTCTGCAGTCGAGCCCACATGGAGCCCTAATTACACAGTCGATCTTGATTTAAACAGAGAAGGCCGCCTGCCTTTGATGTTTGACGAACGCAAGACTCAAGTCATGCCGGATCAAGACCAGATTTCCACTTATTACAAACCAATTTTTTCTGTCGGCAGTTTTCTTTTTGTCATTTGTCTGGGTCTAATGCTCTATCTTATGAATGTGGAAAAACCGGCTCGGCAAGCCGAATTTGACACCGCCAATAAAGAAGTAACCGACGCTCAGTTGAGTTTGAAACAAATGACTAAGGTGAAGCAAGAAAATGCCATGCTCACTGCCCGCTATGAAGTTTTCAATTTCCTGATAAATAAAACAAGGCGACTCTCACGCTATCTCGATGCCATTTCGCAAAATATTCCATCCACCATTCAGTTGGATGAAATCAGCTTTGAGAAGACCAATATGAAAGTGGCAGGCGTGGCAAACAGTTATTCCGATATTTCCAAATTTGCCG
>CAZEQP010000339.1:0-4647 GCA_964514345.1 uncultured Candidatus Obscuribacterales bacterium | reverse complement strand
ACCCGAGCTTGACATTGTGGTGTACGCCTTAAAAGCAGAGTCGGCCTCAGCCGCTTCGCAAAAAGCGAAAGAAGTGTTCAATAAAACAGCTGAAGCTGGTTTGCATCTTGCTCTGGCTAATTTACCTAAATCGTTTTTTGAATCAAAACTTACCCAGATGAACTGGGATCAGGAAAGCATCACATGTTTGCGTTCTTGCCTGATGAAGCCGGAGCATTTAGACTGGCTGCCTGAAATCTGGAAAATTATCGTCCAATCAGTTTAATGGAGATAGAGAATGTCTTATTTCAAGAAAATTACCTTTATCGCATCAACAATTCTCTTATGCAATTTATCCCTGCCGGGTACGTGTCAAAGTGCCAATCCACTTGACGGCATTGTTTTTGATTGTACTTATGTGCAAAAAGTAGACAATAAAGGTGAAGAAGAAATACGCTTTCTTTCAAATGGAAAGGGTCTTGTCCGTTATGTTAAAGTGCGTGGCGGCAATACCGATTTCGTCCTCTATGATCTCAAAAACAAGACTATGACAGCGGTGTTTGTTGATACCAAAAAATATACGGTATTGCCATTTTCTTTATTTCCTAATCAACCACTACAAATGGATGAACAGAGCATAAAAGCAGATTCTGAATTTTTAGGCACTGAGAAAATAGATGGTTTTGAATGTCGCAAGTACAACCGGGTAAAAGGCATGACTCGAGGACTTTACTGGATTGGAGATAAGACACACTTTTTGGTTCATTGCCGGATTAAGGCAAAAGAAAAATTGGATGGTCCTGAAACAGAAATGATTTTGAAAAAATGCAGTTTGGAGCAGCCGGATAAAAATATGTTTGAAATTCCGAGCGATTGCATAAGGAAAGAGCTTATTAAATCGCAGCCTTAAGTACTTGAAAATTCCGGTAATTTCAAAAACTGAGTTTGTCTCAGCTCACTATCAAGGAGCACTATGTCTTCTTGATTTTGTTCACGTTGAAGATTTTGTTTTAACACAGTGTAGCTAAACATAGCTATCTGCATCGAATTGTCAAAATTTCCGTTGGCTACAAACCACCACACGATAGAAACTTCATCGCCGCTTTCCTGTGTTTTTTGAATAAACTGAAGAACAACATTGCCATTTGATTCTCTACTGATTTGAGCACCTTTAGTTTTGGCTTCCGGTCGCAGACGGAGAAAGTTTTCCAATTGCTCCGCGTCCGGTTTATTCTCTGTTTTGAAAAGAACCACAGAAAGTCTCAATGTACCGGCGTCAGGCGCATCTTCATAAAAAGTCCCGCCTGATTTTTCGCCATATTCTTCCACCCAGTCAAAAGGTACGCGGAAACTTAAAAAAACGCCTCGATAATTAATTTCTTTCAGTTGTCTCAAGTTCCCGGTAACCTCAGATCCTCAGACGGCTAGCGCCTCTGTGGTGTCAATCTTACCAAAAATACAAGGGATGCAACTATCGCAAGAGCGATAAGCTCCTGATACAAAAGTTTGGACATGTCGATATCGTTGGCTTTGGTGTCCGGTCCATCAATATTAATTTTAAGTCCAAACAAATTGGCATTGGCGTCATTAGACTTGACAGGCGGCTTCCAGAGAAAGTTATATCCCATGGACTCTTTGTGCCCGCTTCCATCCGAGTATGTCCAGGGCGGATAAAACGCCATGGCAATCATGACCACGATGCCGCAGGCAATAATTATGTTTTTCATGCTCATTCCAATTTCCTCCGTATAAAAAGGTATTTAGCAGATGAAAGAACAACCGATTTACAACCTTTGCGCTAGACCACTAATAGAAATCCTTATATTGGAGGGCTTTATAATGACAAAAACACCGTTTGTGACAGCATTGGTGGCTTCGGTACTCTTTACCGGTTTTGCCTACCAACCTGCAAGCGCTGATTCAGTAACAACAACAACTTATGAATCGGACCCGGAAACCACCGTAAAGAAAACCGAAGTCACCGAAACCGAAGTAGCTCCTGTAGAAGAAACTCGCGTTGAAAAGACCAAAGTAAAAACAACTACGTCTGCTGCGCCGAAAGTTTCTCGCACAACGACTGTGAAGTCAAAAACTAAGGTAAAACCGGTCAGATCTACAAGCTATTCCGCTGAAATAAAAGTCAGATAGTAACTGAGCGTTTAACCGAAAAAATGCGGGAGTGCCGGTATAATCTCAAAAGATCCGGCGCTCTCGAAACTTTGTGAAGAAATCAGATTATTCTCCTGGGACTGTTCTTGCTAATCGCTACAAAATTGTAGATATCATAGGGCGCGGCGGTGTCGGCATCATCGTAAGTGCTGTCGATCTTATCCTCAATCTGGATGTAGCGGTCAAAATTTTGGCGCTGGATCACACAGGCACAAGTGCCGCCCGACTGCAAAGAGAAGCGACTTCTGCAGGCAAATTGAGCCATCCCGGTATAGCCCGCATAATGGACTTCGGTCAAACCGAAGATGGTGCTCCATATATGGTGATGGAGTTACTGCAAGGCATCAATCTTTCTCAATTTATTCAGGAAAGAGGCAAAATCAATTTTCATACAGCCATGCCCATTTTTTACCAGATTTGTGACGCCATTGATTTTGCTCACAAAAACAATATTGTTCATCGAGACCTGAAGCCTTCAAATGTTATGCTTCTGGAACAACCGTCCGGTGGCTATCATGTAAAACTTCTCGATTTTGGAGTGGCAAAAACTCAGCTGGCAGGTCAAACTCTCACTCCCACCGGAATAATCATCGGCAGTCCATTTTATATAAGTCCGGAACAAGTTCAAGGCGAAGATGTGGACGTTCGAAGCGACATTTACAGCATGGGCTGTTTAATGTACGAAACACTTTCAGGCAAGCCTCCTTTTGTCGGTAACACCCCATTTGAAACCGCAAGTATGCATATGAAAACACCACCGCCGGTGCTACCTGATGGAGAGGGTGATGAAAAAATTCCCAACTCGCTTATAGATATCATCGGTCAATGTTTGCAGAAAGAAAAAGACAAACGTCCCGCAAGCATGAGAGCAATTATGGACCAGCTAAGACCATTGCTTGTCGAAGAAATCGATCACGCGGAATTTCAAAACCGCAAAACAACTGGCAGCAGCAAAATAAATCCAACCAGAATAATGGCACTTGTCGGGATAGTCATAACTTTGATCGGCACATGGATTTATATTCAGTCTCCGCAGAAAAAAAGAAATGTGCAAAAGCCAATTTCCAATTCGAGGAATTCACAGGTTACAACCTGGGATACATATAAAGAGCTTCGAGATGATTACAAAAACAAGAAGTTCGAACAAGGTTATTTGGGAAAACTTAAGTCAGTGACAAACTTGTCTGACATCGTTAAAGATGATGATTTCAGTAGTTTAAAAGACAAACGCTTTGATTATATGCGACTGCGTCCCTGTGATGTGACAGGAACTGGATTCTCTTATTTAAAGAATAGCGGATTGCAGATAATCAAAATAAATGACAGCAAAATTACAGATGAAGGCGTTAAAGAAATTGCAAAAATAAAGTCTATCAACAATGTCTTTCTTCAGTCTTCTAAAATAACTGAAAGAGGGGTAGCATACTTGAAAGATCTGCCCGCGCTGCACAGTTTGTACCTTTATATGCCGACCTTTTCTGATAGAGCGGCTGAGGAACTGGCAAAGATAAAGACTTTGACTAATCTTGAAATTTTCAGTCCTCAGTTTAACGATAAACATCTGGACTCCATAATTAAGATGCCCAATCTAGAATATGTAAGCTTGAAAGGCACCGATATTGGTGCTGATGCAGGGGTCAAACTCAGCCGCCTTCCCAAGTTGAATGCAGTAATCTTCAGCGGAATGAAAAGCATATCGCTTGAGAGTCTGGAAGCCTTGAGACCGAAAAATTTGTGTTATCTCAAATTCAAAGATTTAAAATTGAGTCAAGAACAGTTAGTTGTGATCAGCAAAATGAAATCATTACGCTGGCTGGATTTCGGCAGAGTAAATTTGAGTGCCGAGCAACTTAAGCTGTTTCTGAACTTGCCTTATCTGGAGCATTTGGAACTGGATGGTCCCCGCCAAATAAGTGAAGAATTTATGGATGTACTGGGGAAATTTCAGCTGGAAAATATAAATCTTGAACAAACCAGTTTGACCGACAAACAATTACTCAAGCTGCAAAATATGAAAACGCTCAGGACAATCAATCTTTCCGGTTGCGACGACCTCTCAAACGAAGCTATAGCCGATTTTGTAACCCGGTTTAAATACAGGTGGAAGGCTGACATAAGTGTCATAAATAATGAGACCAGAGATATGGCTGAATTTTTATAAATGACCAACTATGCCCGAGTTGTATATATAGTGCAAATCCTTCGCATATGGCAAGTCTGGACAAGTGTCACAATGAATATCATAATTTCAATGAATATCTTATAGTTGGACTAAAGAGCGTCACTTGGCAATAACAACAGGCTTAGTAAGCCCCCAACTTGCCTTACCTTCAGGTGAAGGTTTCAGACCTCCGCTCAAGTGGGCGGGAGGAAAACGCTGGCTCGTACCTTATTTGCGCCCTCTGTGGGATAAACACAAACACCGTCGGCTGGTGGAGCCGTTTTGCGGTGGCTTGGCTGTTACTCTGGGACTGGTGCCGGAGGCAGCCCTGCTCAATG
>CAZEQP010000338.1:0-4654 GCA_964514345.1 uncultured Candidatus Obscuribacterales bacterium | reverse complement strand
ATTTTAATTCTTTTGGCGACCCGCACGGCGACAGTCGCCGCACCATATCCACCCGCATAGAAGAGATCAGAGAAAGCAGTTCCGGAACAAAACCGGCAGAAGACAAAAAAGAATGAATTTTTTCAGCCAGAGAAAAAGTCAGAATCCGTCATTCGGCGGACGCCGGGCTCCCCGCTTTGCCGGCACCTGGTATCAAAACAATCCAGAAAAACTTAAATCCGAAATAGAAGAATATTTGCATAATGCCGAACCGGACGAGAATAGTTCGGACTCCAATCTGCGTGCCATAGTCTCTCCTCACGCCGGATTCATGTATTCCGGTCCTGCAGCCGCTTTTGCTTTCAAGAAAGCGTTTGCTAACAAAAAATCAATCAAAAGAATTCTATTGCTGGGACCCAGTCATTATGCTAATTTTCGCGGCATTGCACTTTCATCCTTTGCCGCCTACGGCACTCCGCTTGGAGATCTTCCGGTCGACATAAAAGCAGTAAGAGAACTGAGTCAAAGCAAGGATTTTCAGTTTGCCGACTCGGTGCATGAAAAAGAACATTCGCTTGAAATGCAAACGTCGTTTATCAGGAATGTTTTTGGCGAAATTGAATTGATACCGCTTGTGGTAGGAACTTTCGCCGACCGATTTGATGTTCAAGACAGCGCGTTGCAAGTTAGAAACATATGCCGGGACACTGACTTGATTGTGGTAAGTTCCGACTTCACACATTATGGCCCCAGATATGACTATGTGCCTTTTTACGACAATATTTCGCAAAACATACAAGAACTGGATTTTAAAGCCTTCTCTTATCTTGAGCAACCGGATCTGGAAGGATTTATCAATTTCCAGAAAGAAACCGATTGCACCATATGTGGTTTCCATCCTCTGAGCCTGATGCTGGGCATTTTGCCTGAAGATACAACCGGCAATTTACTGCATTACCAGACTTCAAGAAACCAGGGAAGCGACGACGCTTTAAACTCGGTGTCTTATCTGGCGCTGTCTTTTTCAAGCGAGTCAAAACTCGAAGCATCGACACCGGCTTTAAGTGAAAAGGACAAATCGACACTGCTAAGATTGGCACGCAGCACCGCCGAACATTTCACCAGAACAGGAAAAAGACCGCGCCTGGATCAGTTGCCATCGGATATAGTGCTCAGCGACTTGATTAGAAAACCCATGGGAGTGTTCGTAACTTTATTTTTGAAAGATCCCTTTCCGGATCAGGAAGAATTGCGGGGTTGCATCGGCTATATTCTGCCGGTCAAACCTTTGTTTGAAGCGGTAATGGACAATGCCATCGGAGCCTGCTCCAAAGATTATCGCTTCGCCCCTGTGAGACACGAAGAACTGGCCGCAATCAGAATTGAAATCAGTGTATTGACACCGCCAAAACCGGCCACATCTTACAATGAAATTGAAATAGGCAAGCATGGAGTGGTGCTCGACTTCAAAGGCAAACAGTCCGTTTTTCTTCCTCATGTTGCCACCGAATATGGTTGGACCAGAGACGAGACCTTAAGACAGTTATCCTTAAAAGCCGGTCTCAATCATGATGCATGGCAGCAAAAAGGAGCCAAATTTGAGATTTTCGAATCAGTGATGTTCGAAGAAAGTCACGAAGAACACTAATTTATAGACAAAACATTCTGATAAGTAAAAGTATTCCGCCTTGCATTACTGCAAATGAAACAAATACTGGAATGGAATTATTTTTGGAAAAACGGTTCAATTCGGCAAGCACACTGGGAGCTGCATTGATTGCATTTTCAGGATCCAGAAGTCTGTTGGGCACTATGACACGAGGATTGGATCGCCACAGACCGTAGGATGAAAGCTGGTTATTAATCTGAATGTCATTGCCCTGTTCATGCTCAGACTGATTAACTTCCACAACGGCAAATTTAACACTGGCCAAAGACAATTGCTGGCATTGTTCACTGACAGCTTTTGCCAGCTGCGGGCTTTCTTGCGCCAATTCTTCAAGTGCCAGAAAACGAGCTTTGAAATACACCCGTTCGGTCCAGTCCATGATTAGTGGCAGAAGCAGAAAACAAAGCGCATTAAAACAAAGCACTACTGCAAAAGCTCCTCCTATGCCGACTTCATTTATTTTCAAAGCAAAGGCAACCGGCAAAATCAGGACAATGCCTAAAACGAAAGTGACTGCGTAATAATTTCTGAGCACTTTGGATGCAATCATTAAATGGAGCCGCTCCGGCCTGAAAAAAAGAAATATGTAAATTCTTTTTGCCCACCCTGCTCTTTCTTTTAACTGAAAAATTGGTTGAAGAGTTTAAATGCATCCCTTGTCAACCATCGTTTTCAAATCAAATCGGACCACCCAATGTGACTATCAAGAACACTTTACCGCCTGACAATTCAATCCATTTCTTTTTTAGTTCTATTTTTCTAAGTAATATCAGATGAAATGACATTGCTGATAACATTATTGCCATGAAAAAATCGCTCAACCGGCTCAGCATCAACATTTGCTTCAATTCATATTTGCATGTGGCTGTTCTGATTCTACTTCTTGTCAGCAACCAGGCAGCCTACTGCGCCCTGGGAGGAGATTTGCCCCCTGAAAGCGTCAAGGTGTTGCCGATGTCGAAAGAACCCTCGGTGAGCACTTATTTACAGGGCGAAAAAGGAAAAATCGCCGTAAATGTTATGTATCCATCCATGACCCGCTACGACCGGGGAGCACCGGTGGCTGTGATTGTGCCTGGAAACCACAGAGCATCCGGACTTTCCATAAGTTCACACAGTGTACAAGTAGGATTTTGTGAAGTGCGTTTTGCATTTCCCGGCGGCGGTCTGAAAGAGTTTCACACAGACGGCTCCTGGGATCAGCGCGGAGTCGATTCTCAAGCTGTTTTGAAAGACGTGATCTTGTTTGCCTGTGCACAAAAAGCTGACATAAACGGCAAACACATTGGCGACCTGCTGCCTAAAAAAGTGGACTCTAAAAATGTGGGAGTGTTGTCTTTTCATGACGGCGGAAATATTACTCTTGTAACCCTGGCCAAATTTGCCAGAGAGCTTGAGTCGGCGCGTCCAAATTTGAAGTGGCTTGCATTTTGTGAACCGGAAGTCGGTTCTTTTTTCAGCCCCTCTTGCATGGGTACTAAAAAAGAACTTGTCACCAATCAGTATTACAAACACGGCAGCGCTGCCACTGGCCGCATCCACATTGATTTCCAGAAACTGGCATATCAGCCTGATGTGTATCGAGACAAAATGATTCGTGAAAAACAAAAAATAGTGACACCAAAAGGCGTCTTGTTTTTTGACGACAACATGAATGGAACATGGGAAGAAGAGCTTGAATTTCCGCTCACATACGGCACATTGCCCAATGTTAAAAAGCAGTTTTATTCTCCCGAGATTGTGGGCGCAATAATCAGATCAAAAATGTTTGCCCCGCTGCCGGTGCCTCAAGTGGAAGAGCCCCAGAACAAAGCCCAGAGCGCGCCAGTCGGAAACAAACAAAAGCTTTTGAATCTGGTCAAAATGAAAAATCCGACCAATTCAACAAATACGCAAAAAACCCAGGCGCCTAAACAGACTCAAGAGAAGAAAGAGCCGGAAGATCGCTGGCCCCCAACAATTGCGAGGCTGAGAGAAGCCGAAGAATATTTCCAGGAAAGGGACGGCTCTTTATATGTCGACACAGTGTGCAAGAGTTATCCCAATTTGCTGGTGACAATTTTTGGAAGCAAAGTCGACCACAATGAACAGCAGCCGGATCATCCCAACATCATTTATCTTTACAATTTATTTTTAGGGGCTAAGCCCAAATGGTTGCGCCTGAATCCGGACCCTGTTTATGCCGGATTTGTGACCGACATGAATGACGGCAATTTTGTAAACAACAAGCCCAATGAGCCTATCGACCAGGATAAGATAGAACATCATCTTGAATCGGAAGGACTGGTGTCTGACCTTGTAATGATGGAAGCCGTTATAGCGGAGCTTGCCGACCGAGCTGCCGCCAATAATCTGCAAGTGCCTCTAGCCAAAGTGATAAAGCCTTATTTGAATGAAGCCCGTATTCTGAACACTATGAACAAGACTCAGAAAGCGGATCCCAAAAAGAGCTCTGAAATTGAAGCCACGGGTCAGGAGCTTTCGGAGCGACCAAAGCCCAAGCCTGTCAAAGAAACCCCCAAAGACTCGAATCTCAGAGACGAGGAATGGGACTGGCCGGCGGAATTCGATGAGAAGTAGTAAGTAGTAATGTGTTAGTATTAAAGAGCGAAGGAGATTAGGAAAAATGCTTAGCAGTCCAGTGGAAATAGCCATAGTATTTGGAGTGGGACTCCTTTTGTTCGGACCGAAAAAACTGCCCGAGCTTGGAAAAGCTCTTGGCCAGGGCATCGGCAATTTCAAAAAGTCACTTACAGACGCACAAAGTGAGATCACCACTCAAATCAAAGAAGCAGACCGTGACATAGCCGAAAAAAACAAAGCTACCGCACAGTCAAGCTCAAACAGCTCGGCAAATTCGCAAAATATAGATTCAAGCGAAAACAACAAGCCGACCTCAAGCTGACATGCCCCCGTTCAAAGTCATTGCTCCGTTTAAGCCGGATGGTGATCAACCAAAGGCTATAGACGATCTTTCGCGTGGAGTGGCCAAAGATCTTCAATACC
>CAZEQP010000337.1:0-4657 GCA_964514345.1 uncultured Candidatus Obscuribacterales bacterium | reverse complement strand
GCGGCTCCGTGCCACAGACCGCCCAGTGCCATAGTGATGAACAAGTTGCGATAAATCTTCAGATCAGAACAGCGCGATCCGCCCAGAGGAATAAAAAGATAATCTCTCAACCAGGTGGAAAGACTGATGTGCCATCTGTTCCAGAAATCTGAAACGTTGGCGGCAAGATAAGGCAAATTGAAGTTGATAGGCACTTTATAGCCGAACAACATGGCAGAACCGCGGGCGATATCTGTGTAACCGGCAAAATCGAGGAATATTTGAAATGCAAATGCATAAGTCAAAATCCACATATCAATTGAAGTGAATTTTTCAGGATGAGCAAATCCGGCCTGGACCACGAGAGCCAGGTTGTCGGCAATTAAGACTTTCTTGGCTAAACCCATCAAGATGAGCTGCATGCCTTCATCCACATATTCCCATTTGAATTTGGCTTTGATATCCAGCTGGGGGATGAAGTCCTGATACCTTTTAATAGGTCCGGCAATCTGGGTGGGGAAGAACGAGGCGAAAAGGGCAAACTGAGGAAGACTTTTCACTTCCGGCTTACCTTTATAGACTTCAACAGCGTAGTGGATGAATTCGAAAACGAAGAATGAAATACCCAGAGGCAAAATGATGTTGAGGTGGGGCTCTTTCCAGTCGATATGCATGAGACCCAGTCCGCCTTTGACTGTGTCGAAGGCGAATACAGTATATTTAAATATGCCTAATGTTATAAGGTTGGCTGCCACAATCACCCAGAGCCAGAGTTTTTTGCGCTCAGGCTGCTTGTTCAAAAGTTTGACCAGAAGGAAGTTGCCTACGGTCAGACCGGCGATTAGAAAGCCGTACATGGGCTTCCAGGACATGTAGAACACATAACTAGCCACAAGCAAGAGCATGACGCGCGCTTTGTGCGGCACCAGCCAGTAAAGCAAGAAGACTACAGGTAGGAAGACAAGATATTGCAGACTATTGAATAACACAGGGTTTCTCCGAAAATTTTCGCCATATCAAGTGGGACGGCAAGAATCATACAATAATAGATTCCAAGTATGCCTTGAATAAGGGGTTTGTATTAATCTAAAAAGTGACTTATTTGCCGCCGCGGTTGAAGCCTTCGGCAATTAGCTGATATCCGCCACCATATACGGTCTTTATATATTTACGTTCGCTTGTTTCTAATCTGGTGCGTAAATGTCTGATGTGCACGCGTATGGTGTCGACATCGTCATCCGGTGCATATCCCCAGACTTCTTCCAGAAGCTTGCCGGTGCTGACTGTCTGACCATGATGTTGCATGAGACAGTGCAATATTTCAAATTCGGTGGGGGTCAATTTGACTATTCGTTCAGCCACTTTGGCTTGTAAATTTTCGGGGATGAGAGTAATTTCACCAGCGTGCAAAATTTCAGGCAAAGAAGCTGAATGTAAAACTGATCCCGCCCGGCGCAATAAAGCTCTGACTCGAACCTGTAATTCAGGAATTTCAAAAGGTTTGACCAGATAATCGTCTGCTCCTGAATCAAATCCGGTCACTTTATCTTTGGTCATGCCCAGGGCTGTCAACATTAATATAGGAATGCCGTTTGTCTGGGGATTCTGGCGCAAACGCTGACAAACTGTGAATCCGTCCAGATCCGGCATCATGACATCCAGAACTATCATTTCAGGCAGATTTTGCTGGGCCAGTGCCAGCCCTTTGATGCCGTCATTGGCTGTTTCCACCTGGTGACCTAATAGTTCAAGATTTATCTTGACAAGTTCAGCAATTGCATGATCATCGTCGATAACTAAAATTCGTGCCAAGTTTCCGGTCCTCTTTCAATCAGCCTGTTTTTGTGACCACCAATTTTACTGGAATCTTGAGCACCTTTCCTGCTCTCACCACTGTCAGTTTAACTACTTGATTAGGTTGTTTCTTCTCAATGTATGAATATAAGTCATCTTCTGTTTGCACTTTCACATCGTCCACATGGGTGATGAGATCGGCAAGCGAGGCGTCCATTATGCGGTAAACCAGGGCTCCGTCCTGATAGTTCACCACTTTTGGTCCCTGTATTCCTGCTTCATGCGAAGGACCGCTGGGGTCTACTTGTATGACACGCAATCCGCCCTGATGAGGTTTTGCCGTGATACCAAGTTCGGGACGCTTAACCATATGAAATTCGATGAGCTGTGGAACTACTCTGCTTGCCACCGCACTTGGTATGGCAAGCCCAATTCCGGATGAGCCTTGTGTGTCGCTTACGATTGAGTCGTTGATGCCAATAAGATTTCCTTGGGTGTCAAGCAACGGACCACCCGAATTGCCGTGATTGATGGCGGCATCAGTCTGGATAACACCTTTCACCAGTCTGTTTGCGGCGGTGCGAATGGTGCGGCTTGTGCTTGATACTATTCCTTGAGTGAGAGTTTGATCGATGCCATACGGACTTCCGATGGCAAGAACTCTTCTGCCCACCTGTATGTCTGAAGATTTTTCTTTCAGCTCCATATAGTCGAAAGTGCGACCTTTCGGTGCCATAAGCTTCAAAACGGCCAGGTCGCATGCCGGGTCTCGACCTACTATGGTGGCTTCAAATGAAGTGCCATCATATAGAGTGGCTCGAATTTTTGCCGCCTGAGCCACCACATGATCGCATGTTAGCACGTATCCGTCTTTACTGATGACGCAACCGGAGCCGATGCCCGGATTTTCATAAAGATTCAAGGCGTTGGGAGTGAAAATGGACAAATTAAGCACCGCTTTATGTGCTTTATTCCAAACCTTTATATTTGCCTCTTCTTCAGGCAGCAAATTGCTTTTGGGTGCCGACATCACAGCATTTGGTAGGGCAATGGAAAAACAGCCTACCAAAATCAGTGCGGATAATCTAAGTCGTAGGTTCTTGATTTGTTTTTTCATTGGCGGCCTCCACACTTTTATGTGAATCATCTTCTTTTTTAGAATCGTCTTTATTGGCTTTTTTACCGAATTTCGGCTCGGTTCCCGCCATCAGTCTTTTGACGTTTTCTTTGTGGCGAAAAGTTATTATGAGGAAAGTTACAACCGAATAAACAATATAAGGAACCGAGCCACCGAAAGCCCACATCATGACGATGCAGGAAAATGTGGCGATTATTGATGCAAGCGAAACGTATCTGGTGACAAATATTAATAAGGCCCAGAGTGTAAATGCTAGAATCGCCACTCGCCAGTCGAGTCCGAAATAAACACCTAATCCGGTGGCAACACTTTTGCCTCCTTGAAAATTTAAAAATATAGATTTGGCATGACCGACAAGGCTGGTCCATCCGGCTAAAATCGGCAGCAGTCCCTGCACTCCAAATAAATGACAATTGAAAGCCGACTCAAGATAAATGGCAATTGTCACTGCCACATAACCTTTGAAAATATCGAAGCCCATTACAAAAGCCGCTTCTTTTTTACCCACGCAGCGCAAAACATTGGTGGCGCCGGTGGAGCCGGAACCTTCTTTGCGAATATCGATTCCTTTTACTGCTTTAGCCAGCCAGTACCCGGTCGGAATGGAGCCTAATATATAAGCGATAACAAGGGCGGCAATGGGAATTACTACACTCATTGTTTTTTCTTGGGTCTGGTCAGAATTCGAATCGGTGTGCCTTCAAAACCGAAATTTTCACGCAATTTTCTTTCCAAATAAGTGCGGTAATTGTCTGTAAGAAGTCTTGTCTCATTGACAAAAAGAGCGAAAGTGGGCGGACCCACAGAGACCTGAGTGGCATAATAAATCTTCAGTCTTTTGCCGCGCTTTCCGGACGGCGGAGGAACCAGCGCCACACATTCGCTAATGCACTGGTTCAAAAGACTGGTTGTTATTCTGCGATGATTTTGAGCGAAAGCAAGGGCCGCCGCATCGATGATTTTTGACACACGCACTTTCTCAGTGGCAGATGTAAAAAGCACCGGAGCGTAGTGTATGGCACGCAAATCCTGGTCAATGTCTCGTTTCAGTTCGTTCATTTTGGAGGAAGATTTGTTTTCAAATTTGTCCCACTTATTCATGACAATGACTACACCGCGACCGGCTTCTTCTATTTTGGATGCTATTTTTTGATCCTGATCCGAAATAGGTTCGGATGAGTCGATAATTTGCACCACCACATCGGCATTTGAAATTGCTTTGAATGACCGCACTACAGAAAAGGCTTCCACACCGTATTCGACTTTGGTACGGCGTCTAATTCCTGCCGTGTCAATCAAAGTGATATCGCGCCCTTTGTGTTTGATGAAAGTGTGAATGGCATCACGAGTGGTGCCCGGTTCATTGGTGACGATGGTGCGCTCTTCGCCGCACAAAATATTCAAGATGGAAGATTTTCCCACATTGGGTTTGCCTACCAGTGCCAGTGAAAACGGCTTGTTTTCTAGGTCCTCCTCTTCTTCCAGCTCTTCTTCTGAAACCCGCCCTTTTTTACCTTTGGGTAGATTTTCGATTACCAGGTCAAGTATGTCGCCCACACCGCCTGAGCCTACCATAGCCGACAAACTGTGAGGTTGGCCCAGACCCAGCGAATAAAACTCAGGAACATTAAGTTCGTCCCGGGGTGAATCTATTTTGTTCACAGCTAATAAAACGGGCTTTTTGGAGCGGCGCAAAATATTTGCCACATCCTCATCCACACCGGTTGGACCTTGCCTGCCGTCCAC
>CAZEQP010000336.1:0-4670 GCA_964514345.1 uncultured Candidatus Obscuribacterales bacterium | reverse complement strand
CGTGGAACCGTCAACGAACTGGACGATGCCGTTCGTTTATTGACCGAACAGAGAGCCATGGGCACCCAGATTGCTCAAGGTGTTTATGATCGCGTGCAAACTCAACTAACCCAGCTTAATCAGGCATCCAGCTTATTGCGTCGCAATACCCGAGGACAAATAGCAGCCGGTCTGGAACAAGATGTTTTGCGCATGCGCCATCTGGCTCAAAATACTGAACTTGCCCTGGTTAATCCCGGCGGTATAATGCGTCATACGCTGAATATTCAAGAACATCTGCTCGCTCATCAGAGAGTACTCAATCCCTACACCTTTAGAAGTCATGCTGCTATGGGTGGTATCGCTTCCTTCGCCGGACGCGAAAGCTATTTGACATATTCAGAACTGGATCCGATTGAACAGAATGAAAGAAGACTGTTCAATCAGCGTTCTCAGTACCGCATCGATGCAAGTCTTCCCGCCGGACCGCAGCGTCAGGGTGTTCAAGAAATTCGCTCAGCACTGACCGGGCAACAGGACACGCAGGCAGAAAGTCAGACATATTTCAGAATAGGCTCTATTCCCAATTATCACAACAATATTCATAGAAACGCATTCAGAAGTGAAACTGAAGATGAGAATGCCGGTAATTTCAATATGGCCTGGATGCAATATGCTCACTTTAGACAGAGAACCGATGCCGGTTCAATAGAAACAGGTTCCAAGTTCTCGTTGAATCCTGAGAACAATCATTATATTCATATGGTCAGCTCCAGAAATATTTTTGAGCGTACAGCTTTTTCCCAGTTCAGTTTTTCCAGCCCGGTGAGCCAGTTTGCTCGGCTGGATTCAAGATATGTGGCGGCGCCGGAACTGTCCACCAGAACCGTATCCTCTTCCATAACTTCCAACTCGGTATTATCGAGCAATTTGAGAGCGGCTGCACCTATGAGAACATCTCAGGGAATGACTCTTGCTGCTCTGGAAAACGTTTCAAGAACAACAGGCTCAACTTATTCCTCACCCTTGTCGGCTAATGTAAGCTCTTTGAGTAGCACTGTAACTGGTATCACCAGTCTGCCCTTCCCCGGTTCTTACTCAAATCAAATTACGGCCGGTCATCAAATTTCAGGCGGACTTCCTTCATTGGCTTCAGTGCCTATAATACAAGCAGATCCGCAGTCGCAGATGACATCCTCTCAAAACGTGTAAAATCTGCTAGGCTTTAAGGCTGTTGGCAGAAAAAACCAGGCGATGAAAACAAGAGGATAAGGAAATGGCTCCAGACGAAACGGCTGTTCAAAATAAGTCTCAATCAAAAACAATGAATCCTCAAAAACTTTATGCGGCAATTGCCGGTGAACTTCAAACTGCCAGAGAAAACAAAACCTATAAATACGAAGTGCCGATTGAAAGCGATCAGTCAGGTGTAGTTCAGGCCAAGGGCAAGCGCAAAGTAATGCTGGCTTCCAACAATTATTTGGGTCTTGCCAATCATCCCAGAGTGAAAGCGGCGGCACAAGTAGGGCTTGATCGCTGGGGTTACGGCATGGCTTCGGTTCGTTTTATTTGCGGCACCCAGAACATTCATCTTGAACTGGAAGAAAAAATCGCTCAGTTTCTGGGAATGGAAGCGGCCATCCTTCACTCATCATGTTTTGCAGCCAATGAAGCGTTTTTCACTGCTCTTTTGTCGAACGAATTCGGGCACAGTGAATATCGCGATATCATATATAGTGACAAGTTGAATCATGCCAGCATTATTGACGGGATACGCCTCGCCCGCCAGGCCACCAAATCGACGGATCTCAATCCATATGAGCATAATGATCTGGAAGATTTAAGCTCTCTCTTGCAAAAGAATGATGCAAAAGGTTATCGCATAAGTATAGTAGCCACAGACGGCGTATTCAGCATGGAAGGCGAGTATGCCGAGCTGGAAAAATTTGTCGAGTTGTCCAAAAAACACAACTCCTTACTTTTTGTTGATGATTCGCACTCTACAGGCGTGCTTGGCAAAACAGGAAGAGGAACGCCTGAGCATTGCGGGGTGCACGGTAAAATAGATGTTCTTACAGGCACCCTGGGCAAAGCTCTGGGTGGAGCTGCCGGCGGTTATATCGCCGGCAAAAAGGACCTTGTTGATTTTCTCAGACAAAAATCGCGTCCATACACTTTTTCCAACACACTGCCTGCTCCGATTGTTTGCGCCTCTCTTGAAGTTCTCAAAATTCTGGAGAAAGACAACAGTCTGGTTGAAAAACTGCAGGAGAATACAGCTTATTTCAGAAAAGAAATCAAAAGCGTCGGCTTCAAAATTCTTGAAGGAATTCATCCTATTGTGCCTGTTATGGTGGGCGAAGCATCGGTGGCTCAAGACATGAGCGATGAGCTCATGAACGAAGGAGTCTATGTCAGAGGACTCTGGTATCCGGTTGTGCCCAAAGGCGAGGCCCGCCTGCGCTGCCAGATTTCAGCCGCGCATAGCCGAAATGATTTGGATCTGGCAATAGATTGTTTTGCCAAAACAGGCAAAAAACTTGGAGTAATAGCTTAGGTTAGCGCACCAACTGTGCTTCCCAGTTTCCGCCGCCGTCTGTTTTGCCCTGCAAATAAGGACCGTCATAGTCGGCTTCTGTAATCCAGTTTACGTCGGCTTTGAACGTCATTTTGCGTTCCTGCTTGTTTACTTTTTTACTTTTGATTGCCGGATATTTTCTTACGATGGTGACTTTTGGAAAAGCATACCAGCCTTCATCGATGGTGAATTTTTCTTTGGTACTATGATCGATACCATGTCCGTGCAGCTTGTTGTTCTCCTGCATCAGCCACATGGTGGAATGTATTGTCTTGAATTGATACTCATAGCCGGTGTCCCATTTTCCTGAAAGGTCAGGAGCATGATCCGGTTTTCGGCTGTGGTGGGCGGAAGTCTGTGTCCCTGATTGCGAGCCCGAGCCCGAGGAAGATACCGGTATTTCCGGTTTGTCTTTTTCCGCTTCCCAGTCGCCTTCTATTGACTGACCATTGGCAGAAGCGAGAAATCGTCCACTTATATATCCGCCCTGACTCATGTCCAGATTGCCGCCGTACTCGACCGGCAGAGCATTTGGATTATCCTGATAACGCTTCATGAAGCCCACTAGACCATCCTGCAATGTGCCTTTTTCAATCACGAAGGCTTTATTGTTGTGGTCGTCTGTGCCTTCTCCGGTGAAAGTATTGCCGGCTTGAGTAAGCCTGACATGAGCACTTTTCACTTCACCATTCACTGAATATGCCATTTTCCAGTACCCGGAAAGGGGAGGACCGTTTTCCTGATGTGACACGGCGTGGGGTTTCATCTCGTTGACCGGTGCTACTCCAGGAATCGCTTCCGGAGTCTTCTTCTTGCCGCCGCCGCCAAGATCTATTTTTTGACAGCCTGCCAGCACAGGCAAACTCAATACAAATAGTAAAACTAGTAAGTGATTCTTCATAGCTATGGATTCTATTCCCGTAACCTCCACTGTAACACTCTTTTCAGTTTTTTTCGGACGTTGGATACCAAAAGCAAGAATCAGAGCCTGAAGTACTGTTGTTTAATGTTAAATCTGTGACTCTGCCTGGTTTTTCCCAAGTCAAAGGGGGTTGACAAGGGTAAGTTACAACCACACAATATATAAATATCCTTTGTTCGTGAAGAGTTAGCTTACTACCTGGAACGTTATCGGCGATCGGAGAATTAAAATGTCCCCTAGCGAAGCTGTAGAAAGAGGAGATGGAGGTTCAGATAAGCAGCCGGAGGTTGCAGAACCTGTTGCTCAGGAAGTCACTGAACTCCTGAATGATAATAAGAATTTCCCTCCCAGAGAATGTAAGCTTGACCCGACCATAAAACTCAATTTGGAGGCGGTAAATTCAGTCGGAGCCTTCAATCTGGGGGCGGAACGTTTTGGCGAATGCGGCATGTCTCAGATTCACGACATGCTTAGAAATCCGCTTGAAGGTGTAGAAACCAAAGTTGAAAACGGAGTACGTATTCAGAGATCTGCCGACGGCACTGTGATCAGAAGAGAGAAAGGAAACGAAATCAGTCTGACCATGCGTCACAACGGCGAAATGGTGACAGTTACGGACAGAAGAGAAGAAGGCACTGATCGCGTAACACGCACCATGACTTTTTCAGGAAATCAATTCATTCATATCACTCCTGATGGACAGTACACAGCATTTATCAATGGACGACACTATCAGGGACAATATGGCGCTGAAGTAATAACCGAACTGACAAAAGCCGCATTCGATCCCGACTTCACTCCTGGCGCCAGAACTTTCAAGGACGGCACCATGGTGATCGGACACGAAGATGGATTTACCCAGGTATCCACAAGAAACGGAGAGCACTCACTCTGGATAAAAGACGAAGAAGCAGGTGAAACCCGCAGATACACAGTGGGAGAATTATTACCAGGCGACAGGCTGAAAATACTCAGAAATGGAGATCCAAATGATTTTGTGATCGTTCAGGGAGTAGACGGAAAATTTCAATGGGGTGGAGCAACACTTACTTATTCAGGCGATCAACTGCAGCAAATTGAAGTATTGCGCAGGACCGGTCTGAATGGTGGACGAGGAGCAAATGACCGACTTATTCACCGAGACGGCTCCGGGATTTTGTCGTCAGGCCGGCATCGCGACCTTCAAAACCC
>CAZEQP010000335.1:0-4678 GCA_964514345.1 uncultured Candidatus Obscuribacterales bacterium | reverse complement strand
GAAGCGAGAAGCCGATAAGAATTTCCTTTGATGTTAAAACAATATCTTGATTTTGGAATGTAGTCACATTGAGGAAAGTTGTTCTTCAGATCTATGAAATTACTCCACTCACAAGTTGTGGTGGTTTCAAGCCACTGTGTTAAGGGTTCTCTTGCGTCCGCATGTTTTCGACTGAATGCAGTGATCAAATGTTGATTTTCTACTTTCATCAAATCACCTCCTAATTGTAATCAAAATTGATTACATCGTCAAGAGTTCAACACCTGTCATTCATAACGCAAGCGTCTCGGTCTTCGCTAGGATTTTTCAGGTCAAACCCACAAGACCTTGCAATTTCAAAAATTTCGGGGAATAACAATCAGTATGAAAATGTTCGAGAAATTTTCGCCTGATTCAGTGAAAGCAATGGTTTTTGCCGTGGATGAGGCGTATCAGCTGGGAAGCGGTTATTGTGGCACTGAACACCTATTGATTGGTCTGGCTTGTGTGGAAAATGCGAAGCCATCTCAGTTATTAGCCAAAAATGGAATAAAGCTGGAAAATATTCGCAATGAAGTTTGCAAAGTCGCAGGAATCGATGCTGCAAGCAGAAAAGAATCAACTTGATGTTGGCTTTTGAAGGGCAACGATACTACTCGCCCAGATGTGAAAGAGTGCTTTGTATGTTTAAGGATTTGGATTCTATTCATCCTGAACATTTGCTTTTAGGGATCATCAAAGAAGCTGATGAAACCGATAAAGACGGATATGCCTATCGTGTCCTGACCAACCTTGGATTGAATCTGGATGATTTAAGACGCGAACTGGCGATTCAATGATGCTTATGAAGTTAAGAACATAAAAAAGGGCTACTTTTTATGCGCGTAACTTCATAAATCCAAGTTTCTATGAAGTTAAGCACATAAATTCACTTCCACTAGGTTCAGAGAAGAAAGTTCAGTCTGATGTGTCTGCTGAATTCGAATTTCTCAGTAACTAAATGGTTAAGCTTGTTTTGCGTATTCTTCCAGCTTATCGAACGATCCGGTCCAGCCGGTGGACATGCCGCTTCTAGCGAAGATGAAAGTTTTCATTTCTTCCACTGAAGTTTCGCCGTGACATTCCCAGGTGAGATTGATTCTTGTTTGTTCCGGTCCTTCTTCGACAAATTTGACGGTGGTGAGCATGGTGGCTGGCCAGTTCGGTGCCATGGGATGGCGGGCAAGATTGTCGTTTTCGTCGCTGAATTGCTGGGTGTAAACAATACGATTCGGTTTTTCGATTTCAATATAATTTGCCGAGCCGTACATTTTGTTGCCGGCGTCGTTCGACATGCAGGAAAATGTTCTGCCACCGGGTTTGATATCACGCTTGATGAATTCCAGATTGAATCCAGTCGGTGCAACCCACTTGGCCAGGTGAACCGGGTTGGTCCACAGCTCGAACATTTTTTCTACAGACACATCAAATGATCTGTTGATCACAAAAATTTCTTTGTGGCGCAGTTTCTTTTCAAGGTACTCGGCCAGGCGATCCCAGGTGGTGTCGCCGCCGGCTTTTTTAATGAAACCGCTAGTTGTTTTTGCTGCTTCGGCAGATGGAAATGTCATGGTCATGTCCATTGTAGTTTTGCCGTTGTTTTCTGAAAATAGCACAGTCACTCGAAAAAGAGGTTTTTGCAAATCGTTGCCGCCGTGGTCGTATACAAGCTTCTTGTATTCTTCCACTTGAAAATATTGTGTTTTATTGATGTATGAAACATCATCGGGTCCGTGCATGGTGTATTCCCAGTGTCCGCCCGGCTTCAAGTCTTTGCTATGAGAAGTGATTTTGAACCCGCGCGGTCCCCACCATTTGCTGGCTTCATTTACGTCGGTGAAGGCATCCCAGACAGTTTTGACCGGAGCATCGAATTCTCTTATCAATTTGAGTTCGTTGGTTTCAGTTTTTACTGGCATCTTGGCTTCCCTTGTTGTCATTCGGCAGGACCGCTAGTTCAGTATATCGTAGAGTATATCTTAAAGTGCGCCCGGGAATTTTCTCATCAAATCCATTATTAACGCTACCACTGCAAGGTCGGTCAAAAGCCCGTGTGCGACTGTGGCATTGACGATGGATCCGCTGCGCTTGTAAACGATGGCAAGGAAAATTCCATAAAAGAAAAGACCGAGGCTGAGCAATTCGGCTGCCACCGGATATAGTATCAAACGGAAAATGAAATAATGATAGAAAGCGTACAAAAATGACGAAACGATGATGGCAAAAAAGGGAAAGGGCGGATTTTCAATTTCTTCCAGTTTTTTAAACAAGATTCCGCGCCAGTAAATTTCCTCCAGAAATGGGTTCACAGTGAAACAATAAATGTTCAGTATCCACAGCCACTCTTTGCTCCAACCCATTTTGACCATAAGCTCGACTGTTTTCTGGTCCGAAATAACCAGAGGACCGAGCAGTTCATAGGCTAGTACAGTTAAGGCGCTGAACATCAGAGCCAGGACGAAAAATGCGACACAAAAATCGCGAGAGGGCAGTTTGAGGTCGCCTCGCCACAGACTGTAAAAAATCAGTATCGCCGGGATCAGACATATGTAGTGATAAAGCCCGTAAGCCCAGACTGCACTGGAAAGGGTGTAAAGTCCGACAATCATTGCCGCACATGGAGTCAGACTCCAGAGGATAAGTCCTGTGCTTTCAAATCGTAGCTTCCCCATTTTCAAATTCTTCCCGAAAGGTATAAATAAAGATATAGAGCTTAGGATTCATGTCGATGACCGCAGGCGCAGACATTCCGGAACCAAACAAAAGGGAGTTGAGCCTCCCGACCGAACGGCTTGCTTCATCGTCGCCTCATTTGAATCTTACATCAATTGTGGGCAATGATAGAAGCCTGCCCAGAGAAAATAGAGCCTTATACCGCACTGCTTTGAGTCAGGATTTTCAAATCGTTCAGGGACCGGTGGCTGATGTCAGCCAGGTCAGGACCCGGAGGCTTCCTGCTCAGGGTTTTGAATCTCCGGCAAATAATACGGTAAATGCAAGATTGCGCCAGTTTATTCAGCGCAACCACTCAGAAGCCAATTTGACCACAATGCGGTCCGGTCCGGACCGCATGGCGTTAACAAGGCAGCTCTTGAGGACATTACATGTTGCTCGGGCGGCTTCGGATAGTTCGCGCCGGCACACTGTGGCTGGTCGGGCTCCGGCGGAGGTGGCTTCGGAGAAAGTATCGGCTGAACGCAAAGCTCAACAGCAGGCAAAATTGGCTGATGTGGCAAAAAGAGCCAGATCTGTGGCTGCTTTGATTAAATCCAATCCAGACGCAGTCGCAAAACTTGCCGCCATAATCGATTCGGCGCAGGGAGAACATCTGCCCAGCGCATTTGCCGGGGCAATTATCGAGGCTGCCAACACAAAAGCTGCTCTGGACAGATCAATTTCTAGACCCGGACCCGACCGATCCGACCGACCGGATCGGGCCGACAGCCAGCTGGTAGCCAGCACCGCCGCCCAGCTTGCCGAGCGCAGTCCCGCTTTTGCTTCCAGGTTGGGGCAGGCCATCTTACAGCAAGCCGAAGTGGTGCCCCAGTCGGATGAAACGAATTTTGAGACGACCAGGCAGGCAGGGCAAGAGTTGGCTCAAATTTTGAAAGAGCCCAATAATCGAGTATTGCTTGAAAGTGTCGTGGCCGCAGCACTGAAAGAACCGCAATCACAGACCAATGTCATAGTTTTGCAAGAAATAGCTAAGGTAGAACCGGGCATCGTCGAGCGAAATCCGCAAATTGCCTCTGTCATACAATCAGATTCAGGCAACCGTGTTGTTCCGGCGGTGCAAAGCGTGCCCAGAGAAATCAGAGTGGCATCACTAGATCCTGGTATCGTATATCGTGACTTTGTGGCTCCTCAGTCGGCGTATGTTCCCGAAGCAAAAGCTGTAGATTTCAGGTCTTACACTTTCTCTCCTGAAATAACCACCGGAGCTGATGAGGCCAGGTTCGTGATCAACAATTATGACGGATCTCAAATGGTTCAAACACCTGATAGACCTCCAGTCTCGGTTCAATCTGCTTTGCAGAATGCGGTGAGAGCGGAAATTTATTCCAATCCGACTATAAG
Organism: uncultured Candidatus Obscuribacterales bacterium; assembly: GCA_964514345.1. Classification (GTDB taxonomy): domain Bacteria; phylum Cyanobacteriota; class Vampirovibrionia; order Obscuribacterales; family Obscuribacteraceae; genus Aved-18. The sequence goes on along the minus strand of CAZEQP010000335.1, from coordinate 583 downwards.
TATCGAGCAGATTAGAGACAACATAGCCACCAAACTTGGGATAAACGAGTCAAGCAAACTGGCTATTGAAATTCAAAATACCGGCACTGAGCGGGCGCTTGTTTTCGTGCCCACTCCACGGTTGCTGCAAGAAAGACCGGATGTGGCGCCGCCTGTGTCGTCCAGTTTCACCGAATTCAATATCGATTCTACGCGCAGCGACGTGCGGAGGCTGGAGCGCTTTATTGCTGATTTGAATTCTACTTCTGAAGCGACAGTGGCAAGCAGATTTGCAGATGTTGCCCGCAACTCGACCACCACACTCAATACGGTCCTCGCTTTCAGGCAAGTGATAATGTCGATTGCCAGAAGCTCTGGTTTGTCCGGAGCCGAACTGGCGCAAAAAGTAAAAGACGAACTCAATCTGGGACTTGGCGGAAGCGGACTTTCTGTGGAAGCCGATGCCGACTCTCTTATCCTGAATACTGTAAGTGAAGGAGCGGGAGACGATGGCAAGACTCCGCTTGTTAAGGTGGACATGTACGAAGCTCCTGCCGGAAGTCTTACTACAGAACAGATTGAGCGCATCAAAACAGAACTGGTG
>CAZEQP010000334.1:0-4682 GCA_964514345.1 uncultured Candidatus Obscuribacterales bacterium | reverse complement strand
CTTCTGTTGAAGAGACTTAGAAAATGAGTCCAATTCAAAAACAGACAGAGCGCATTTATTGCCCCCTCTGTTTTCAAATTGGACCCGGTTCTGCGACTACTTGCGCCAGATGATCATGACACTGTAGCCGGAGTTGGAGGCGCCGTACTGCATGCTTTCAACCACAGTATTGGAATACTTCTTGAGCCAGGCGTTGATCTCTTGCTCAAGTCCGTTGGCCGAACCGCCCGACAGGACAGTCACTCCGAGGTTTCCAGTCCAACCCAGAGATTGGGATTGTTGAGCCGGTGCGGCTTTGACCGCCCCCAGGAAGGAAGTGGAAATAAGCACTGCAAGTGCGGTCGTTTTGAAAAAGTTGGTCATTGTGATTTCCCTTGTTTAGTTTGTTGACGCTCAGTCGGACTCAGCCAGTCGAATCTGCAAATACTTACGCAGAGCCGATTCAAGCTCGCCGCCCTTGGGTCCGTTGTAATAGAATCCGGTTTCGAGCAGCTTCAAAAGTTGGTCGAGCGAAACGAAGCCTTTCGTCTGCTGATCGATTTCAGCGCAGCGCTTGTAGGGCTGCTGGGAACGCAAGTCGTCGGTGGGAAGCCCCATGACGAACAACTTTCCTTCAATCAGTTTCTTGGCCTTTAGCTGCTCGCCCAGTTTGAAGTCTTGCACGAAATGTGGGTTTTTGACGAGCGTTTCACGGAATTCGTTCTCGTTGGCGACGTACTCACCATGCAGCTCTTCCACCAGCGGCTTAGCCAGAGTGAAGACGTTGAAGAGGCTGAACACGGCCCTCTCGTAGTGCATGATGATTGCCTTCTTTTCTTTCTCGTCTTTCACCCATTTAATTGTGCGAACGACAGATTCGTTCAAGCCCTTCAGCTGACCGACTGCCGCCGCCACTTTCGGAATCGAGAGAGTGCGCTCGATGTCCTTGCAAATGAACGCCAGAGAACTTTCCAGCGTCGTGGCTTGATGGTGATACAACTCTGCTCTGGCATCTTGTTTGTCATCCAGCGAAACCGCTTTCTGAGCCGGAGCCAGTGCAGTCATAAGTAAGGCGAAGAGCAGTGCGAAGATTAGGTTCTTGTGCTTCATCTGAGTTTTTCCTGTTTGGAGGATTTATTTTCGCAGTGTAGAAAAATGAATATTCAATCCCAGCCGGGGTTCCCTATAATTGGGCACCACCGGCGGGGTTATTGATCTCAGTTGAACTTCGAGGTCAGCTTACTTTTGCTGTTTCGAACGCAAATAGGTATTCTCGAGGAAAATTTTCACCATCTTCAGGCGGTGTTCTGCCTTGAGAGCCGGCGTAATGGCCACGCCCTTGAACCATTCATCCGCCAGCGAGTGGTCGACCCAGTAGTTCAAACTGGCCAGCCTCTGGTCCAGATAGACAAAGTAGTGGACCTTCTGGCTGACATTTCTGGAGTCTTCAATCCGCTTGTCCAGGTCAGCGAAGATCTGGTGGGTGCCGGCATATGCCGAAAGAATCGCAGTCACAGCCTGGACATACGTTCCAGGACGCTGCTTGCGCAGAGTGTCCGGATTCTGGGCCAGCCAGATCGCCGTATCCAGATCCACAGGGCGCGTCAGTACATCTGAGCGCGGCTTGACCAGCCGAACCAGATGTTCGACTTCGTCCAGAAGGTCGCTCAATTCCTGGACGACCTTGTCCAGCTTGGCTTCCTTGTCCTCCGCCGTAGGATTGTCGGAGAGGTTGATGTAGCGCTCGACCTTCGCGTCTACTTCGGAGCAGGCCAATTGGTAACGGTCGAAGATTCTCCTGGTCTTGTCGTCTTCGGTGAGTAACCGATCCAGCGAACTGTTGAGAACGTGAAAGGCATTCTCCAGGTCGCCGAAAGTGTGCTTGCCGGCCTTAATCTCAAGATTCTGAGCCCTGAGATCCAGATTCTGCGCCGTTGCCGTGTGGCAAGTGCCGGCACAGAAGATGGAAACGGCAGCAATAATGATTGTCGTGAATCGGGTCTTCATGACGTTTTCCTTTTCTGGTGATTGTTTCTAGTAATTGGTACTTAAACACTCAAGTGTCTTCGTAAAGCTTCAAAAGGCAATATTGATTAGGGAATTTGAGTTTGTGGACCTGCTTTATATTGGCAAAACGAAGACATTAATATCTTGTCTATTCATATTACCACTTGTCTAGGGGGACGATACCCCAGGCGGCCACGCCTTGAAGCTTTCCGCCTCTTTTAAGATTAAATCGATTGTTAAAAAGTTAGCGCAACCTGAGCTAGGTCACAGCAATTTCTTCTTCACCTGCACCACCAAGTCATCCAGCTCATCGAAGCCGGTGCCAATCAGGAATGTTCCTTCTCTGGTATCAAGCAAAAATCCTTCCGGGAGCAAAAGATTGGACGCTTCCAATCGTTCAATTTTTTGCCACTCCATCTTTTTTTTGAAGAAAAGCGTTTCCATCTCAAAACAGTCCTGGTCAATCACAACTATCCGCGGCATCAGAGCGACAACTACCGCTCTATAGAACATACACAAATTAATGAGCAGTGCAAAAATCATGACCAGCAGAGAATCCCAAATAGACGCATTGGCGCCTGACAATAAATGACTGGCAAAAAAACCGGCGGTTCCGGAAAGTATCAGTCCGAACAACACTTGCAAAAATTGCATTAGATACGAAATGCTGTCCTGTCTGAAAACTCTAGGGCCGGCAGCCACAGGCGACAAGTCCTGAGGAAGATGTTCTCTTATCCGGCTTATAAGCTCATCAGACCTTTCGAAAAGAAGGGGGAAAGTCATATCCCCACCTTCGTATTCAAGTACATATCTCTGCCAGTTAAAATTGCCTTTCCGGGTCAATTTTTTCAGATCAACCCAGTTTATTTTACGCCGCTTAATTAGCGACCAACCTTCCAATCCGGTCTCCAGAATATTGATTTGCCAGGTGATAAATCCATAGGCCGGCAAAAGTAGCACCGAAAACACAGAAGTAAAGGCAACCGCCAATTTAACGACAAGATCAAGAGAAGTGAACACACCGGTTAAAAGCAGAACAAAAGGCAGACAAATCAAAAATATCAGTGCCACCACTTCTGAAAGCACCCTCACTCCTGCCATTGTTTTCAGGCGGTAAATATTCTTGTTTTGTGACTTTTTGCCGAAAAGCATGACTCAAATTTATATATTCAGTGCCCTTTTGTAAATAGAAGCTTGCCGACGGCTACTAACAGAACGGTTGCTATAAGTCGCATCAGAACCCGGGGTTGAGCGAATTTTGATCCATATCTGGAACCGATAAAAGAGCCCAGCAAAGCACAGACTATCAGACCCGCTCCCTGCATTCCCAGTGGGTCGAACAGCAGCCTGTGTGATACCGTTTTCGATATCAAACCTGATACTGAATTGAGAGTAGTAAAAGCGGCAGCTGTTGCCGATGTAGTTCTGGAATCAGCCCACCGCGCAAGGATCAAAAGTGGGCTGAGAAAAACCCCGCCCCCGATTCCTATGGCACCTGAAATCATTCCCAACAGTATGGCCGACGGTATTAGAAAACAAGCTCTGGGTGGACTTTCAAACTTTTCTTCCCCGGCTTTAGCACTAAAAAAAATCAATCTCAACGCCACCGCCAATAGTACCAGTCCTAAAAAATTCGAATACTGTTCTTCGCTCATCTTGAACGACGCGCCAACAAAGGCGGAAGGCACTGAAAACAATACAATCGGCAGGGTAAATTTTAAAGAAAAATGCCCAGCTTTTGCATAAGCCATCCAGGCGATTCCGGCACTGATTGTATTTAATACAAGCGCAGTGCTGGTTATCAAATCCGGCTGCCAGTCGGTAAAAGACATAACAGCCAGAAAACCGGTTGCCCCGCCATGCCCTACCGAGGCGTAGAGCGCGGCTATGCAAAGAACCGCAAACGCGATGCCTATTTTAGAGTCCCAGTTCTCTTGCGATTAAGAGACGTTGTATTTCGGATGTGCCTTCGCCAATTTCACAAAGCTTGGCGTCTCTCAAGAAGCGCTCAGCCGGGAAATCTTCAATATAGCCGTAACCGCCATGAATTTGAATACCCATATTGCAGACTTTAGAGGCCACTTCAGATGCATAAAGCTTGGCTTGCGAACCTTCCAGAGTGACACGTTTGCCGTGGTCTTTCAAATAAGCAGCATGATACAAAAGCATACGGGCAGCTGCCAATTGGGTAGCCATGTCAGCCAGATAGCCCTGGATGAACTGGAATTTTCCGATGGGTTGACCGAAAGCTTCTCTTTGTTTGGCATAAGCAAGAGCGGCATCAAATGCAGCTTGGCCTATACCCAGCGCCAGAGCGCCAATCGATATGCGCCCGCCTTCAAGTGTCATCAATGCTTGTTTATAGCCGTCGCCGACTTCACCCACTATATTTGCTTTGGGGATCTTGCAATCTTCCATGGTCAAGCTGGCGGTCGGGGAACCTCTCATTCCCATCTTCTTCTCTACTTTGCTGACATAAAATCCGGGGGTGTCTTTCTCTATAATGAAACACGAAATGCCCTTTCTGCCCAGGCTCTTGTCGGTCATGGCCATAATGATATTGACGTCGGCGTGGGTGGCGTTGGTGATGAATTGTTTGGTTCCGTTCAAAACCCAGTGATCGCCTTCCAAACGAGCGGTTGTTTTCTGGGCGGAAGCGTCAGATCCGGTTCCAGGCTCAGTCAATGCCCAGCACC